>JAJEIJ010000053.1:0-107355 GCA_022827725.1 Acidimicrobiia bacterium | reverse complement strand
GCCTGGATCGGCCGCTACAACACACGGCGAATCCACTCCACCCTCGACTACCACACCCCCACAGAATGGGAGGACAACCACCGACAACGACTAGAACAAGCCGCATAAACCAAGTGTCCGGACAACGGGGGGAACCTCACCGTTCAACCAGAAGGGCTATCTATTCAACCAGCCCCTGCCGCACCCAGTACGGGTAACCGCCTGAACTACAGCCCCATGTCGTGGTAGTCGGGGACTTCGTAGCGGCCGATGGCCTCGGCTCGGCGGTGGAGGAGGGCGACGGTGTCCTCGATGTTGCGGCCGATGATGAACCGGCGCTGCTCAACGCAATCGACCACGAAGTTGCCGTGCTCCACTAGGTCGGCCACTTCGGGTTCGTAGCCCCGGACCTCGGTCAAGATGTCTTTGAGCTCTTGGAAGGTCATGCTGCGCCGCCCGGTGGCGTCGCCTACCCGGGCGAAGTGGTCCGGGCGGTTGCGCTGGGCAGTGAACAGCCCGGTGTCCAGCATGCCGCCCGACGGGTAGAGCACCGAGGCCCGAAGATCGCTGCCCTCTCGGATCAGGTTGATGTGTACGGTCTCGGTGAAGCAGCTCACCGCTGACTTGGAGGCGGCATACACCGAGGCGGTGGGCACGGGGGCGAAGCCGCCATCGCCCGACGAGGTGTTGATGATCTGGCCGGGCTCGCCGCCGGCCAGCATGCGGGGCACGAACTCGGTGGTGCAGATGGCCACGCCGAACACGTTCACGCTGAAGCACCACCGCCAGTCGTTGGGCTCCTGCTCCCAGGGCTTGCCGCCCCCGCCGGAGGTGACCCCGGCGTTGTTGAAGAGCAGGTTGCAGCGCCCGTGGGTGTCGTACACGTGGTCGGCCAGGGCGGCCACCGAGCCTTCGTCGGCCACATCGGTGGGCCAGCCCGACACCGGGCCCAAGTCGGACAGCTCGGCCACGGTGGCCTCGGTGGTGTCGGCCTCGATGTCGGCGATCACCACCGTGGCACCGCGCCCCAACAGAGCGGTCACGATGCCTTTGCCGATGCCGCCAGCCCCCCCGGTGACCACCGCCACCATGCCGTTTACGTCGAGACGCTCAGTTGGGGTTTCGCTGCTCATGGTGACTCCCGTGTTAGGCCGAACCGAAGTGGTCTAGCAGTTTTTTCGCTACCGGCCCAACGGTCAGTCGGCGTTGAGGGATTCCCGGGCGATTTGAGCCGGATCGGGGGGCGCGGCGCTGGGCGTGGTGATGTCGATATGGGAGATGACGCCGGTCCAGTCGAACGGCGGCTGGTAGTCGTCGTTGACCGGGAAGCCGGCGTCTTGGCCGATGATCAGCCCGGTGCCCCCGTTCTGCCACGAATTGGGGAATGTGCGGTCGAGCTCCAGCCGGGCGGCTACCTCACCGTCGACCAGCAGCTCGACGGTGCTCGAGGCTGGAGAGGTCGGCTGGTACCGGCATCCCAGGACGGTGGCGTCGACGGCAACTGCCGGGGTGGCCAGGCGGTACTGGTCGCCCGACAGGCACATGCCCAACACCAGAGTGCCGTCCAAACCGTAGAGGGCCAGGCCGCTGGTCCAATCGCCCATCGCCCACAGAATGCCCTCAGCCCCGGTCGCCCCCACCGTCACTGAGGCCTCGATGGTGAAGCCCCGCACCAGCACCGGCATCACCTCGTCGGCCACCCGGCCCGCCCCCGGTCGATAGCGCACTTGGGCGGGGGGCGGGTAGGCCGGGGGATAGATGGCCGGCATCCGCCCGGCGTAGCCGTCGTCGAGGGGCAGCACCCCGTAGCGCTCGGCCGCCGCCCACCAGGCTGATTCGAGCTCGGCCAGCTTCTCGGGGTGCTCAGCGGCCAGGTCGCGGGCCTCCGAGAAGTCGTCGTCGAGGCAGAACAGCGCCCAGGTGTCGTCGGCGAACGAGCGGCTCCCCTCCATAAGCGCGACCTCGTCGCCGTGGGCTTCGGCCACGTGGTCGGTGGTGGCCTTCCAGCCGTCGAGATAAATGGCCCGCGATCCCTGGACCTCGAAATACTGCTCTGATCGGGGGGAGGGGACGTCGGCGTCACTGAACGTCGCCGCCAGGCTGGCCCCATGCATGGCCGTCTGGGCCACACCGTCCACCGAATCGGGAGCGTCCACCCCGCACAGCTCCATCACGGTGGGGGCCAGGTCGATGGCGTGGCAGAACTGGGTGCGCACCTCGCCTCGGGCGGCGATGCCCGCAGGCCAGTGCACCACCAGCGGAGTGCGGGTACCGCCCAGCCAGGCGTAGCGCTTCCACAGCCGGAACGGGGTATTGCCGGCCCACGCCCAGCCCCAGGCGTAGTGGTTGTAGGTGCGGGGACCGCCCAATTCGTCGAGCCACTCCAGGTTGGCGGCCACCGACTCGGGCAGGCCCTTGGTGAACCGGTGCTCGTTCACCGAGCCCACATGGCCGCCCTCGGCGCTGGCCCCGTTGTCGGAGCACAGCACCACCACCGTGTTGTCCAGCTCGCCGATGGCTTCAAGGTGGTCGATCACCCGTCCGATCTGGGCGTCGGTGTGGGAAACGAACCCGGCATACACCTCTTGCATGCGGGCGAACAGCCGCCGGGCGTCGGCGTCCAGCCCGTCCCAGGGCTGCACCCACGAGGGGCGCTCGGTGAGCGTGGTGCCCTCCGGTGAAATGCCCGAGGCCAACTGGCGCTCGAAGGCCTGCTCCCGCCACCGGTCCCACCCGTCGTCGAACATCCCCCGGTAGGGCTCCACCCATTCGGGCGCCACGTGGTGGGGGGCATGGGTGGCCACCTCGGCGTAGTAGCAGAAGAACGGCTTGTCGGGGGCAGCGTGCTTCTGATCGGTTATGTGGGCGATCGCTTGGTCGGCCAGATCGGCGCTGAGGTGGTAGCCGTCGTCATGATGGGCCGGTGGCTTGATGTAGTGCTGGTCTCGCACCAGGTTGGGGGCCCAGCAGTTGGCCCCGCCGTGGAGCACCCCGTAGTAGCGCTCGAAGCCCACCCCGGTGGGCCACAGGGTGAACGGCCCGGCCGCGCTGCGCTCGCCTCGGGGAGCGAGGTGCCATTTGCCGATGGCCATGGTGCCCCAGCCGGCGTCGCGCAGGATGCGCGGCAGCATGGTGGCCGATGGGGGGATGCGGGCGGTGTAGCCGGGAAACCCCATGGTCATGTCGGACAGAAAGCCCATGCCCACCGCATGGTGGTTGCGCCCGGTCAAAAGGGCGGCCCGGGTGGGTGAGCACAGGGCGGTGACGTGGAAGCGGTTGTACGACAGGCCGCCCGCGGCCAGCCGGTCGATGTTCGGCGTGGCGATGTCAGCCCCGAAACAGCCGAGCTGGGCGAACCCGGTGTCGTCCAGCAGGATGACCAGCACATTGGGCGCCCCCTGGGGGGCTCGGGGCAGCTCCGGGGGCCGAGGGGTGGACTCGGCCACGGTGAGCCCGATGCTGGGGGATGGGGGCGGAGGGTCAGTCATGGCGGACCGGGGAACTAGCGCCGCGACCGGTAGTCACTACCGGGAATGGAGGCGAAGGGAAATGGCTCGGGCTGGCGACCCTTGAGCAGCGCGAAGCACTCGCCGGTGAGACCGGAGTCGAGTATGGCCATGGCGGCCTCGGCCACCTCCTCGGCGTCCATGATGACCATGCCCGCGGCTTCGAGGCGGTCGCGGTTGCCGCCGAGGAATCCGGTGCCCACTGTGGCCGGGCAGATGGCGTTGAGGCTGATGCCCTGCTTGGCAAGATTGGGAGCGGCGCTGCGGACGAGGGCGGCCACCGCATGCTTCGTCATGGAATAGCCCAAGTCCAGCGGGAGGGGGCTGAAGGAAGCCATCGACGCGGTTACCAGCACGTGGCCGCCACCGGCGGCTTCCAGCAGTGGCACTGCCGCCCGTAGGCCGAACACCACGCCGTGCTGGTTGACCCCGATAATGCGGAGATAGTCCTCGTCGCTCATCTCGGCAATGTTGCCCAGTCCCATCATGATCCCCGCGTTGAGGTGGGCCACATGCAGATGGCCTGGGTCGTCGGCCAGCTCCGCAGCCAATGCGGCCCAGGCCGAGGAGTCGGCCACATCGAGGTGGCGGTACCGTCCGCCGATGTCATCGGTCACTTGCTGACCGGGTTCGTCGGCCACGTCCGTGCAGATGACGTGGGCGCCGGCCTCGGCGTAGCGGCGAGCGCAGGCTGCGCCGATTCCGGAAGCCGCCCCGGTGACCAATGCGATCTTTCCGCTGAGATCCACGATTAGCCCTCCAATGATTTGGCGCCTCGGGTGAAGGCGTCCTCGGTGTTGAGGTCGTACAGGCCGTTGATGAACTGGAGCGGGGGCTTGGTGGTGTACTCCTTTTCGGCCCGGCTGGGCATGATCTTCTCCCGGTGGCGCAGGTCCCACATGCTCTCGCACCGCCCGGAGTAATCGTCGGGCTGTTCCAGCATCCAGATGATGCCGTCGGCGGGCACCGAGGTGGGCTCCCAGTCGGTGAGGTCGATGTCGCCCATGTTGGCCAGCGTGCCCTCGGAGGCCACCGGGATGTCGATCCGGAAGCAGTTGACCGCGATGCGGTCGGGATGGAGCTGGCGGGCCAGGTCGGTGGTCATCCGCTCCAGGGCCAGCTTCGACATTCCGTACGACATGAGGCCCGGCACCGGGCGCAGCGCGGCCTGTGACGAAAGGCTGAGAATGCGGCCCCGACCCGCAGCCCGCAGGTGGGGCAGGGCGGCTCGCACGGTGAGCAGCGGGGCGCGCAGGTTTATGTCCATGATGAGGTCGTAGCGCTTGAGGGGAATGTCCACCTCGCCCACGAAGGTGACCGCGGCGTTATTCACCACCACGTCGAGTCGGCCCCAAGCCTCCACCGGGGCGGCCACCATGGCCTCGATATCGTCGGCCGAGGTCAGGTCGGTGGGCACGGCCAGGGCCTCGCCCCCGGCGTCGCTCACCGTCTCGACGGTCTCGTCGATGGTGCCGGGAAGCGGCTTGGGCGAAGCCTTGGTGGACCGTGCGGCGCACGCCACCTTGGCCCCCTTGGCCGCCGCAGCCACGGCGATGGCCGTGCCCACGCCCCGACTGGCCCCGGTGACCAGCACAACTTTCCCGGCCAGGTCGTAAGGCTCAGACATCAGCGCTCCATGGCATGCGTCGCTACCCTAACGAATGACGTTGACTAGGCCGGAGTGAAGCCGGAATGGGCGAGTATCAGCATCTGACGGTGGCCCCTGTGGGCGGCTGCATCGGCGCGGAGATCGGCGGGGTCAACCTCGGAGACAACTTGGCCGACGAGGTGGTGGCCGAGATCCGCCAGGCATGGCTGGCCCACTTGGTGGTGTTCTTCCGCGACCAGCACCTGACCCTCGACCAGTTCTCGGCATTCGCCCGCCGCATCGGCACTCCCGGCCGCTATCCGTTCGTTCCCGGCCTGCCCGATCACCCCGAGATCATCGAGGTCAAGAAACTGCCCCACGAGACTGTCAACTTCGGCGGCATCTGGCACACCGACACCGCCTACCTGGAGCGGCCGCCGATGGCGTCGATGCTCCTGGCTCGGGAAGTTCCCGCCGCGGGCGGCGACACCGAGTTCGCCAACATGTACGTCGCTTACGAAGCGCTGTCTGACGGGTTGAAGGAGTTCCTGCGGGGTCTGCGGGCCGTGAACAGCTCGGCGATGGCCGACGTGTCCAAAACGCGAGAAGACCGCATTGCCGATGCCACCGAGGCCGGCCACACCTCAGCCGAGAGCTATGAAGCGGTCCATCCAGTGGTCCGCACCCACCCGGAAACCGGTCGCCCGGCCCTCTATGTCAACGTGGCCCACACCGCCCGATTCGAGGGCATGACCGAAGAAGAGAGCCAGCCCCTGCTGAGGTTCCTGTTCGCCCACCAGTCCCGCTCGGAGTTCACATGCCGATTCCGCTGGGCGCCGGGCTCGCTGGCCCTGTGGGACAACCGCTGCGCCATGCACAACCCCATCAACGACTACCACGGCCAGCTCCGGGTGATGCACCGCATCACCTTCGAGGGCGACGAGCCCCGCTAGACGATGCGGGAATCGGTGTCGTCGGGCCAGTAGCGATCCCGCAGATAGCGCTTCATCAGCTTGCCGTTGGGGTCTCGGGGCAGCGACTCGTCGAAGTCCACCCCCCGAGGGCATTTGAAGGCGGCCAGCCGGTCGGCGCACCACGCCAACAAGGCAGCCTCGGTGTTGTCTCCGGCCCGGGCCGGGTCCACCAGCTGGACCACCGCCCGCACCTCTTCGCCCAGGTCGTCGTTGGGCACCCCGATCACGGCTGCGTCGGCCACCTCGGGGTGCATGATGAGAGCATCCTCGATCTCCTGGGGGTAGATGTTCACCCCGCCGCTGATGATGGTGTGGGCCACCCGGTCGGTGAGGTACAGGTAGCCCTCCTCGTCGAGGCGGCCCATGTCGCCCAGCGTCCGCCAGCCGTTGGGATGGGCGGCGGCCGCGGTTCGCTCTGGATCGTTGTGGTACTGGAAGTCCCGCCCCCCGTCGAAATACACCACCCCGACCTCGCCCGGCGGCACCTCAGCTCCGTCGGGGCCCACGATGTGTACCGGCTGCAGCGGCCGCCCCACCGAGCCCGGGTGGGCCAGCCACTCCTCAGAGGTGATGGCGCTGTGGCCGATGTCCTCGGTGCCGGCGTAGTACTCGAACAGTATCGGCCCCCACCACTCGATCATCTGCTGCTTCACCTCCACCGGGCAGGGGGCGGCGGCGTGGATGGCCAGTTGCAGGCTGGACACATCGGCGGCCTCGCGGACATCACCGGGCAGCTTCAGCATGCGGGAGAACATGGTGGGCACGAACTGGGCATGGGTCACTCGGTGCTGGCTCATGAGCCGGAGGCAGTCGGCCGGGTCGAACCGCTCCATGAGCACCACGGTGCCCCCCACCCGGTGCACGCACATGCAGAACACCAGCGGAGCCGAGTGATAGAGGGGAGCGGGCGACAGGTACACGCTGGTGCGGTCCACGCCGTAGTTGCCCATGGCCAGCGCGGTCTGCACCGCGGGGTTGGCCGGATCGCCGATGCCGGTCTGGGCCGTCGGCTTGCGGATTCCCTTGGGCCGCCCGGTGGTTCCCCCCGAGTACACCATCTCCCGGCCCTCGCCCTCATCCGCGATGGGCGCGGTGGGCAGCTCGGCGGCGGCCTCGTCCACGCGCTCGAAACCAGCCACCGCGTCGGCGCCGGTGGTCAGGCGCACCGGCACCCGGGCCAAATCCAGATCGGCCACCACCGGAGCAGTGCGACCCGATGCCACCACCGCGGCGGCACCGCAGTCGTCCAGCACCGCCTGCACCTCGCCTCCAGTGAGGTGGTAGTTGATCGGCGTGTAGATCAGCCCAGCCAGTTGCGCGGCCCAGATCACCGCCATCGACTGTGTAGTGGTCTCCGACACGATGGCCAGATGGTCGCCTGACCCAAGGCCCCGATCCCGGAGAAGGTGGGCCAGACGGTTGGCCTCCTCGTCCAGCATCCGGTAGATGATCACCTCGCCGGTCCGGCCCATGATCACCGCCGGGTGGTCGGGTGCTTGGGCTGCGAACCGACGGGGATGGAGCATCTCCGAGTCCATCGGCGGGACGATAGTTACTCCTGCTGTCCGAGGGGTTCTCGGCCGAATCCCGGCTATAGGGTGAGGCCAGCCTTGGGCAAACAGGGAGAAATCAGCCATGTGGCACGAAGAACAGCTGTTGATCGACGGGGAGCTGAGGGCCGCCGATGGGGGCGGCGTGTTCGAGACGCTGAACCCCGCCACCGAGGAGGTGCTCGGGGTGGCCGCCAACGCCACCGAAGCCGACGCGGTGGCCGCAGTGGCCGCCGCCCGCCGCGCTTTCGACACCACCAACTGGGCCACTGACCACGAGTTGCGAGCCCGGTGCCTGCGGCAGTTCCATGCCGCATTGGAGCGCCATCTGGAAGAGATGCGGGCACTCACTGTGGCCGAGGTGGGCTCTCCGGTGATGCTCACCTACGGCGGCCCGCAGCTCGAGGCCCCGGTGGGGTCGGTCAAGTGGGTGGCCGACATGATGGACGGCTACCAGTGGACCGAAGACCTCGGCGTGGTCGAGGCCTACGGGGGCAGTCACCGGCGGTGGATCGAGCGGGAGGCGGTGGGTGTGGTGGCTGCTATCACCGCCTACAACTTCCCCGTCCAGCTCAACCTGGCCAAGCTGGCCCCCGCGCTGGCCGCCGGCAACACAGTGGTGTTGAAGGGGGCACCCGACACCCCATGGTCGGCGCTGGCGCTGGGCCAACTGATCGCCAATGAGACCGACATTCCCCCCGGCGTGGTCAACATCCTGACCTCAGCGGAGAACTCGGTGGGCGAGGTGCTCACCACCCACCCCGATGTGGACATGGTGACCTTCACCGGCTCCACCACCACCGGGCGAAAGATCATGGCTGCGGCCAGCACCACGGTGAAGAAGACCTTCTTGGAGCTGGGGGGCAAGAGTGCCTACGTGGTGCTCGACGACGCCGACGTGGAAGCTGCCGCCGCCATGAACTCGTTCATGATCTGCACCCACGCCGGCCAGGGGTGCGCCATCACCACCCGAATGCTGGTTCCCGCGGCCATGGCCGACACCGCGGCCGAGGTGGTGGCGGCCACGCTGGCCAACATCCCCTACGGCGATCCCACCGATCCCTCCATGATGATGGGACCGCTCATCAACTCCCGCCAGCGCGACAAGGTCCACAAGCTGGTGACCGACGCCATCGACCAGGGGGCCAAACTGGTCACCGGCGGCAAGCGGCCCGATCACCTGCCGGTGGGCTACTACTACGAGCCCACCCTGCTGGCCGGCGTGGGCGAAAACGACCTGGTGGCCCAAGAGGAGGTGTTCGGGCCGGTGCTGGCCATCATCCCCTATGAGGGGGGCGACGACGAGGCCGTTCGGATCGCCAACAACTCCATCTACGGCCTGTCGGGCGCTGTGAACAGTGCCGACCCGGAGCGGGCCCGGGCCGTGGCTCGACAAATACGCTCGGGCACGATCAGCGTGAACGGCGGCCTGTACTACGCCCCCGACGCTCCTTTCGGGGGCTACAAGCAATCGGGCATCGGCCGGGAGATGGGCGTGGCCGGGTTCGAGGAGTTCCTCGAGATCAAGACCCTGGCTGAACCGGCCGCGTAGGCGGCAAGCTCGGGCCGCCATGACTGAATCGGGGGAGTGGGCCAGCATTCCGCAGATGGCCCAAAGCGCTGCGGCCCGCTTCGGCGATGCCCCCGCGGTGGTGGAGGGCGACAATGCGGTGTCCTTTGCGGAGCTAGGTCGTCTAACCGACCAAGCCGCCGCGGCCATGCAGGCCGCCGGAGTGCAGGCTGGCGACCGGGTGGCGATCTGGGCCTCCAATCGTCTGGAGTGGATCATCGCCGCGCTGGGGCTCCAGTCGGCTGGGGCCGCGCTGGTGCCGGTGAACACCCGCTTCAAACCGGCCGAGACCGCCTACATCCTGGCCCGCAGCCGGGCCCGCCTCTTGGTGGTCGAGGCCGGATTCGCCGACATCGACCCCGCCGGGCTGTTCCGCCAGGCCGACGCCGACCTGTCGGCACTGGAGCAGGTGGTGGTGCTTCCCCCCGGCGAGGCCGACAACGTGCCTGCCGCGGTGTCGTGGGCTGATTTTCTGAGGACGGGGGAGTCGATAACCCCCGACGCAGTGGAGGCCCGGCGACAGGTGGTGGGGCCCAACCAGATCAGCGACATCTTGTTCACGTCGGGCACCACCGGCGCGCCCAAGGGCGTGATGATGACCCACGGGCAGACCCTGCGGCAGTTCTCCGACTGGTGCGATTTCGCCGATCTGCGCCGAGGCGACCGCTATCTGATCGTCAACCCCTTCTTCCACATGTTCGGCTACAAGGCCGGCTGGCTGGCCTGCCTGATGCGCGGGGCGACGGTGTACCCGATGCCGGTTTTCGATGTCGACCAAGTGTTGAACTTGGTGGAGGCCGAGCAGATCGCGGTGCTGCCCGGTCCGCCCACCGTCTACCAGACGATTCTCGACCATCCCGCCCGCCCGCCCCGGGATCTGTCCAGCCTGCGGGTGGCGGTCACCGGTGCGGCCGACATCCCGGTGGAGCTGATCCGCCGGATGCACGAAGAGCTGCCGTTCCAGCGGGTGTGTACCGGATACGGCCTCACCGAGGCTGGCACTTGCACCGGAACCCAGCCCGGCGACGACCCCGAGACCATCGCCACCACCGCGGGACGGGCCATGCCCAACCTCGAGGTGCGCATCGTCGATGGCGACCGGGAGGCTGCTCCCGGAGAGACCGGTGAGGTGCTGGTGCGGGGGTTCAGCGTGACAACCGGCTACTTCGACGATCCCGAGGCCACCGCCGAGGCCATCGACGCCGACGGGTGGCTTCACACCGGCGACCTGGGCATCTTGGACCACCGGGGCTACCTGAAGATCGCCGGTCGCATCAAGGACATGTTCATCGTTGGCGGTTTCAACGCCTACCCCGCCGAGATCGAGAACGTGCTCCTGGGCCATCCCGCGGTGGCCCAGGCCGCAGTGGTGGGGGTGCCCGACGAACGATTGGGGGAGGTGGGCCGGGCGTTCATCGTGCCCCAGTCCGGTTCGGCTATCGATCCCGACGAGCTGATCGCCTGGTGCCGGGGGCGCATGGCCAACTACAAGGTGCCCCGGTCGGTGGTGCTGCGAGAGTCGTTCCCGCTCAACGCCACCGGCAAGGTGATGAAAAGCGAGCTTCTGGCCGATTCCTAACCCGGAGGTGGCTGGAACTGGAGCTTCAGCTCCCTCCGCAGGGTCTTGCCCGAGGGCAGCCGGGGAACCGCATCCACGAAGTGGACGGCGTGGAGTCGCTTGTAGCCGGCCAGAGAGTCGGCCACCAGGGTCTTCAGCTCCTCTTCGGTGGCGGTAGCGTCGGAGGCCAGATGCACGGCGGCGGTCACCGCCTCCCCGGAATCGGAATCAGGCAGCCCGAACACCGCGCAGTCCATCACATCGGGATGGCCCAGCAGCACCGCCTCCAATTCGGCGGGGGCTACCTGGAAGCCCTTCACCTTGATCATCTCCTTCACCCGGTCGGTGATGTGCAGCCACCCGTCGGGCTCCATCCAGCCGACGTCGCCGGTGCGGTACCAACCGTCGGCGAATGCCTCGGCGTTGGCCTCCTCCGGCAAGTAGCCGGCCATCATCGCCGGGCTGCGAGCCTGGATCTCGCCCACCTCGTCCGGGGCCAGCACCTCCCCGGTCTCCAAGTGGGCGATGCGGATGTCCACGTCGTGGACGGGCGGCCCAGGTGAGTCCAGCCGCCACAGCTCGGGCTGGTTCACCGGGTTGCTGGTGAGCACGGGCGCCTCGCTGGCCCCATAGGCTGGCATGAACGGAACCCCGGTTCGCTCGGTCACCCGCTGGGCCACGCTCTCGGTCACCGGGGTGGCGCCCCACATGATGTAGCGCAGGGACGACAGGTCGAACTCCTCCAGGCGGGGGTGGTTGGCCATGGCCAGGGCGATGGGGGCTACCGCCATCTCCAGGGTGATGCGGTCGGCCTCGATGGCGCCCAGCATGGCTTCGAGGTCGAACCGGGGGTGGAGCCGCACTGACGAACCGGCCCATACCGACGACAGCAGGTTGAGCAGCCCCAGGATGTGAAACGGCGGAGTGGTGATCTGAAAGCGGTCCCCGGGGGTCAGGCCCAGCACTTCGCCCCAGATGACGGTGGCGGCGTTGATGCTGGCGTGGGTGTGGCGCACCGCCTTGGGCATCCCGGTGGTGCCCGAGCTGAACATCAGCACCGCCTCGGTGCGATCCCAATCGAGTTCCACAGCGGGGACATCGGCCCGGCTGCCTGCCAGGGCGGCGACCGCGGGGTCGTCGTCCAGGTGGATCACCCGGCTGGCCAGGGGCTCGGGGAGGCGAAGGTGGGTGTCGCCGTCGGTGATGGCCAGCACCGGCCCGGTGAGGTCGGCGGCGTGGGCGGTTTCAGCCTGCTTCCATGCCGAGCTGATCATCACCGCGGAGGCCCCCAGCTTCAAGATGCCGTATACCGAGGTGAAGAACTCGGGGCGGTTCGAGGCCATGACCGCTACCCGCTGGCGGGCGCCCACTCCCCGCTCGGCCAGCAGTCGGGCGAAGCCGTCACTCTGTTGGTTGAACTCCTCGTAAGTGAGCACCCGGTTTTCGAACCGGACGGCCACCCGGTCGCCGAACTCATCGGCGGCCGACTCCAACAGACTGTGAGCGCTGCTGCCTCGGGGATACTCCAAAGGCGGGAAGAGCGAGGACACAGACTAGCCCTCGGCGTCGCCGGGGAAGCCCTTGCCCTCGAGCTCGGGATCGAGGGGCAGGTCGAAGCAATTGAACGCCACCGCCAGGGTGTCGTAGGCCCCCACGGTGAACAGCAGGTCCATTATCTGGCGGGTATCGAACGCCTCAGCCAGCTCGTCCCAGGTGGCGTCACACCAGCCGTGGTCGTGGTGAAGCTCATTCACCGCCCGCAGCAGCAGGGCATCCTCAGGCGCCCATCCATCAATGGAATCGGCGGCAGTGCGTTCGATTTCCTCATCAGTCAGGCCCACTTCAAGGGCGGCAGCCGAGTGCTGGACCCACTCGTATTCGCTTCGGCGCAGCCACGCCACCCGCAGCACCGCCAATTCGATGGCCCGCCCCGGCAAGGTGTTGAAGTACAGCAGATGGCGATTGAACTCCAGGAATGCCTTGGCCAACTCGGGATAGTGGGCCATCACCGACAAAGCGTTGTTGGGACGCCTCACCTGCTGCTTGCGGTCGGCCTTGCGCTTGTCGTAGGCCGATCCCGCAGGGGGCCGCATGGGTTCCATGGCGGCAAAGGCCTCCGGCGTCCACTCCGGCAGCTCCAGCGGGGCGATGCGCGGTCGGCTTGCAGGGTTGTCGGCCGAGCTGTCCACCCGATCCTCCTTGGCTTTCAGCCCGGATGGTAACCGACTCTTCGAAGACCAAGATCAACGCCCATGGTGGTCGGTGTCTGGTATGAACGGGGCGGAGGAGTTGCTGTGCGCATAGGACTGATGGTGGGGCCCGAGCGGCGCCGGTACGACACCAAGATCGCCCGCATGATCGAAGCGGCCCAACAGGCCGAGGCTGGCGGGTTCTCGTCGGTGTGGATTCCCCAGATCCCCGACGAGTTCGACGCTATGACGGCGGCTGCACTGATCGGGTCGGCCACCTCCAAGGTGGAGGTGGGAACCGCGGTGGTGGTGGCCCAAACCCGTCACCCCATTGCACTGTGCCAGCAGGTGCTCTCGGTTCAGCTGGCCTGCGAAGGCCGGTTCAGCCTGGGCCTGGGCCCGTCGCACCACTGGATCGTGGAAGACATGCTGGGGCTGTCGTATCACCGACCCGCAGCCCAGATCCGCTCGTACCTCGACGTTTTGGACCAAGCGCTGGCCGGCCCCGGCATGGTTCGGGTCGAAAACGAGCACTTCCAGATAAACAATCCGTTGGACATAGCCGACCAGGCCGCCACCCCGGTGCTGTTGGCCGCCCTTGGCCCGGTCATGCTGCGGCTGGCCGGCTCTCGCACCGACGGCACCACTCTGTGGCTGGCCGACGAGAGGGCCATCGGCGAGTTCATCGCCCCTCGGATCAACCAGGCCGCCGCCGATGCCGGTCGCCCTCCACCCCGGATTGTGGCCGGGGTGCCGGTTTGTCTGTGCAACCCCGGCGAGGTGGACACCGCCAAGGAACGGGCCGAGCGGCTATTGGCCGAGGCCGAAGTGTCCCCCAACTACCAACGGTTGCTGGACCGGGGCAATGCCGAGGGCGTGTCCGACATCATGGCAGTCGGCGACGAAGCCTCGGTGCTGGCCCGACTGCGCTCGTTCGCCGATGCCGGGGTCACCGACCTGTCGGTGCGAGTGCTGCCCGTGGGCGACGGCCGCGACGAGCTCATCGCCTCCAGTCAGCGCACTAGGGAGTTCTTGGCCTCAGTGACGTCAGAGCTCTAGTCGAGCAACTTAGGCCGCGGGCTGGATCTGGTTGAGGGGGTTCATGCCTGGGCAGCCCTTGGCTCGCTCGGGAATGTCGGCGTAGTCAATGGGGCTGGCCACCTCGGCCTTGGTGGGGCAGAACTGCTCGGCCAGCGGGGCCAGCGCCTCCAAGTCGAACCCGTACACCTCAGCGGCGTTCGTGCTGAGGATTTGGGTTGTCTCTTCCTCGGTGAGATTGGCAAAGGTGAGCCGCAAGTGCTCCCGGGTAAATGGATGTGACCCCTCAATGTGGGGGTAGTCGGAGCCCCACATCACGCGGTCGACACCAACCGTGCGGGTGAGCAGCGCCTCGGCCGGTCGAAGGAACGACGCCCCGATGTAGCACTGGCGGGCGAAGTACTCGCTAGGGGTGAGCGACATGTCGGCCACTGCCTGGCTGCCGAACACCGTCTCAGAGCCGTACTTGGAGTACTTCATCCGGTGGAAGAAGCTCTCCAGCCTCTCCAGGGTCTCGGGCACCCAGGCGGTGCCGGTCTCGGTGGTCACGTACTTCAGCGTGGGGTAGCGCTCGAACACCCCCGAGAACATGAGGTGCCAAAGCGCCCGCTGGGTCCACCAAGTGGCCTCAAGGATGAACATGGCCAACGACGACGGGAAGTGGTTTCCGTAGTTGGGCGATCCGCCACCGGCATGGTGGTTCAACGGGAGGCCAGCCGCCGCGGTGGCCGCCCAAATGGGCTCGTAGCTCTTGGAGTACAGCGGCTCGAAGGGGGAGTCGGGCGGGGCGCCGGGGATGAGGACGCCGCCTTTCAACCCATGCTCGGCAGCCCACTCGATCTCTTTGACCGACCCCTCCACATCGCCCAGAAAAACTTGGGCGATTCCGGCGCGGCGCTCGGGCGCCTGGCTGACGAAGTCGGCTACCCACCGGTTGTGGGCCCGCAGGCCGGCCCAGCGATGCTCGAAGTTGTCGCTATAGGGCGGTGCCTCGAAAGCGGTGGCCGCGGGCGGGGCAAACGGAGGCTGGGTGTTGGGAAACAGCACCTCGGCGATAAAGCCGTCGGCCTCCTGTTCAGCGAGTCGCTGGTCAGACGACCAATTGCGGAACCCCCACACCTCGGGGTCGCCGTCAACCCCCACCTCCATGGGCGAGCGCTCCATGTCGGCGAACATCTCCTTGCGCCGCTCGTTGTGGCCGTCCATGTAGTCGGCCCACTCGTCGAACTCGTTGTGATAGCGCGACTCCAGATAGGGCCGGTAATCCCTCAAGTTGGCGCCACAGTGGGTGTCAGCGCTGATGACGATGTGATGATCCATCGGTCTACCCCCGTTGGCCCAGAATTTAGCGGCTCACGTCGATGACCACCCTGCCGCGGATGGTGCCGGCAAGGATGTCAGCAGCGGCAGCAGGCACATCAGCCAAGCCGATGGTGTCGGTCATGGCGTCGAGTTTGGCCGTGTCGAGGTCGCGGGCTAGGCGGTTCCAGGCTTGGGTCCGGCGCTCGGCGGGCTCGTAGACGCAGTTGATGCCGGCCAGGGTCACGGCCCGCAGGATGAAGGGGGCCACTGAGCTGGGTAGGTCCATGCCCTGGGCCAGGCCGCAGGCGGCCACGCACCCGTGGGGCTGGGTCTGGGAGATGATGTTGGCCAGCGTGTGGCTGCCCACCGTGTCAACGCCCCCGGCGAATCGGGCCTTACCCAGAGGGCGGGCCGGACCGGAGAGTTCGTCTCGGTGGATCAGCTCGGACGCTCCTAGATCGCGCAAGTAGTCGCCCTCGGTGTCGATGCGGCCACTGGAGGCCACCACCTCATAGCCAAGCTGGGCCAGCACCGCGACGGCGACGCTACCCACCCCGCCGGCGGCGCCGGTCACCACAATCGGCCCGGAGTCGGGGGTGATGTCGTGCTCCTCAAGGGCCAGCACGCACAGCATGGCGGTGTAGCCGGCGGTGCCCACGGCCATGGCCTGATGGGTGGTGTAGGCGTCGGGCAGGGGGGTGAGCCAGCCGCCGTCCATGGCCGCCTTGGTGGCCATGCCCCCCCAATGAGACTCGCCCACGTCCCAGCCGTTCACGATCACTTTGTCGCCCGGCGACCATGCGGGGTCGTCGCTGCGGGCCACCGTGCCGGCCAGGTCGATGCCCGGGACCATGGGCCAGGTGCGCACGATGGGGGCGCCGTTCACGACGGCTAGGCCGTCTTTGTAGTTGAGGGTGGAGTAATCCACGTCGACGATCACCGGGCGGTCGGGCAGTTCGGTGTCTTCCAATTCGGTTATGGCGTGGGAACGGTTGCCGTCGTCGTCTTGGCTAAGAAGCAGGGCCCTGAACATCCCGCCAGCCTGCCTCAGGCGACTCCAACCCGCCTACCCGAGGACTCCTTCCGCTCCTAGGCGGGCTATTTCTTCTTCAGAGAGGCCGGCGATTTCTTGTAGGACTGAATTTGTGCTGGTTCCTAGGGTTTCGGCGGGGCGCTGGTCGGTGTTGGACCGGGAGAACTTTACGGGGAAGGCGGGGCCTAGGCGGTTGGTGGGCTCGGATGCGTGGGGATGTTGGAGGGGGACTAGGGCTTGGCGGTGTTGGATTTGGGGGTCGTCGGCCGCGGCGTACGCGGAGGCCACTTCCCCGGCGGGAACGCGGATCTTGTGCAGTCGGGCCACCAGCTCCTCGGTGGTCTGCTCAGCCATCCACGCGGCCACTTCATCGCAAATCTCAGCCCGATTGGCGGCCCGAACCGGCATATTCGGCCCCAGATCCCATAGGTCGGGCCGGCCCATCTCCTCGGTCAGCCTCTGGTACTGGGCGTCGGAGGTGATCACCAGGGTCACCCATCCATCCTGAGATTCAAAGGTGTCCAAGATGCCCCGTGGGTCGCCGTTGCCCATTCGGTCGGGCAGGCCCCGCTCGCGGTAGAGGTCCAGGGGCTCGTCCCACAGCATCGCAACCAGGCCGTCGAGCATGGCCACGTCGATGTATTGCCCTTGGCCGTCTATGTCCCGCTGGCGCAGCGCGGCAACTACTCCGAGAGCGCAGAGGGCCGCTGGGAACTGATCTCCGACGGTGACCCCAGCCTTGACGGGCGGCCCGTCGGGGAAGCCCGACTTGGCCATCAGCCCCGAGCGCCCCTGAATGATGAGATCCATGGAAGCCAGGTCGGCATCGGGCCCATCGGGGCCGAACCCGGTGATGGAGGCATGGATCAGCCGGGGGTTCAGCTCCGAGAGCGTCTCGTAGTCCAGTCCCAGCGAGGCCAAGACCCCGGGCCGGAAGTTGTCCACCAGCACGTCGACATTCGCCACCAACCTTCGAAACGCGTCCGCGCCCTCGGGCCGCACAAGGTCAAGCACCACGCTGCGCTTACCCCGCCCCTTGCGCAGATAGCTGATGCCGATGTCGTCGGGCCCCATGGCCTCCGACTGCTCGCCATCAGGCCCCACCCACGGCGGTATGCGCCAGGTCACATCCCCACCCGGCGGATCGATCCGAATGACCTCCGCCCCCAATGAAGCCAAGAACCAAGTGCAAACCGGCCCCGAAACCACCCGAGTCAAGTCAACAACCCGAACACCCTCCAAAGGCTTCATGTTCCCTTGCTTACCATTTCCCCAAGTCGCAACCCATCTCTGCCGCGACTAGACATTGAGGCCGTGGCCAAACACCCGTTTCACGACGTCGCCATCGTCGGCATCGCCAATTCCGAGCAAGCCCGTGTCCTTGAAGG
Organism: Acidimicrobiia bacterium; assembly: GCA_022827725.1. Classification (GTDB taxonomy): domain Bacteria; phylum Actinomycetota; class Acidimicrobiia; order Acidimicrobiales; family Bin134; genus Poriferisocius. The sequence goes on along the minus strand of JAJEIJ010000053.1, from coordinate 89,680 downwards.
CCACGATTCCACCACCATTACCTTCCAAGCCGTCCACCGGGTGCTGGCCGACACTGGCCTCACCCCGTGGGACATCGACGGCGTCGCCGCCGGCCCATTCAGCGGGCCGCTCACCTACTACATGCGAAACGGCCCGGCCTGGCGGAACCACATGGCCCCGTCTATCCCCATCATCTTGGACGCGGCCTCAGCCATCGCCACCGGCCAGTGCCACACCGTGCTAGTGGCCCACGGATCGGCGGGCATCTACACCGAGCGGGCTTCCACTGCGCCGTGGACCCGGCCGGCCAACGAGTTCGTGGTGGCCTACGGAATGTTCACCGCGGCGGAGTTCGCCCTCATCGCCCAGCGCCACATGCACATGCACGGCACTACGCCAGAGCAGCTGGCCACGGTAGCCGCCACCATCCGCAACAACGGCCACGCCCACCCCGATGCGGTGTACCACGGGCGGGGGCCCTTCACGCCGGACGACATCTTGGCGTCGCGCATGGTGTCCGACCCCTTCCACCTGCTCGACTGCGCCATGACCTCCGAGGGGGCGTGCGCGCTGATCCTCACCACCCGGGAGCGGGCCCAGGATCTGCCCAACAAGCCGGTGTACATCCTGGGCGGGGCCTGCGACAGCTTCGGTCCCTCCTACCAGCACCCGCCGGCGTGGGACTTGGCCGGCCCCAGCGGCCGCAACAACGGCTACACCGGCCGGTGGGCGGCGCAGAAGTCGTTCGCCATGGGCGAGCTCGGCCCCACCGATGTGGACGTGTGCGAGTTCTACGACCCGTTCTCGTTCGAGATCATCCGCCAGTTCGAGGCCTACGGGTTCTGCGAAGAGGGCGAGGGCGGCGACTTCATCATGGACGGCCGCATCGGCCCCGGCGGGCAGTTCCCGGTTACCACCGACGGGGGGACGATGTCGTTCAGCCACGGTGGGGCGGCGGTGCAGCAGCTCCAACGAGTCATCCGGGGGGTGGAGCAGCTGAGGGGCACCTGCGTGACGTCCCAAGTGCCCGATGCCCAGGTGGCCATGTGCTCCAACGGCGGTGCCGGTGCGCTGTTCACCGACGTGATGCTGCTGGGAACAGAGACGCCATGAGCGAGATTCTGCAACCCCAATCGCCCGGCATCCCCCTGCCCGTGCCCACGATTTACTCCCAGCCCTACTGGGACGGCTGCCAGATCGGCGAGCTGCGCTTTCAGCGGTGCCAAGACTGCGGTGCCATCACCATGGACCCGGCCCCGGCCTGCTCGGCCTGCTTCTCGGAGAACCTCGAATGGGAGGTCAGCACCGGCCTCGGCGAGGTGTACTCCTGGACCACGGTGTGGCGGCCCCAAACCCCCGCCTTCACCGTGCCCTACGTGGCCGTCATCGTCACCCTTGACGAAGGCTTCTGGCTGTTGGCCAACATCATCAACTGCCCCGTAGACGCCGTCCACGTCGGCATGCGGGTCAAGACCACGTTCGTCGAATTGAGCGACGAGATAACCCTGCCCTATTTCGAGCCGACCGACTAGAGGGAGGGCTCCAGATAAACGTGGGTGGCGGCGGGGACGGCGGCGCGCAGGCGCGCCTCTACCGCCGCGATGGCCGCGGGCATCTGGTCGGCCGATAAGTGGTCGGCGAAGTCCACTTCGGCGGCAACCAGCAACTCCTCGGGGCCGAGGTGCTGGGTGCGCAGGTCCACCACCCGGTCGATTTCGGGGGAATCGTCTAACGCGGCCCGCAGGCGGGCTCGGTCTTCTTCGGTGGCGCTCTCTCCGATGAGAAGGCTCTTCATCTCGATGGCCAACACGATGGCGATGATCCCCAGCAGCACGCCGATCACCAGGGTGCCCACGCCGTCCCAGCGGGGCTCGCCGGTGACCTCGGCCAGCACCACGGCGATGAGTGCGAACACCAAGCCGAACATGGCCCCGAGGTCTTCCAGCAGCACCACGGGCAGCTCGGGAGTGCGGGAGCGGCGGATGAACGTGCCCCAGGAGAGCTTGCCCCGCACCTTGTTGGATTCCACGATGGCGGTGCGGAACGACAGCGACTCGACCACGATGCCGAAGATCAGAATGCCGATGGCCACCCAGAGCGACTCCAGCTCGTGGGGGTGGCGCACCTTCTCGATGCCCTCGTTGATGGCGAACAGCGCGCCCAGGGTGAACAGGATGATGGACACCACGAACGACCAGAAGTACCGCTCTCGCCCGTAGCCGAAGGGATGTCGGGGGGTGGGATCCCGCTTGGACAATCGACCGCCCAAGAGCAGCAGCGCCTGGTTGCCGGTGTCGGCGCACGAGTGGACTCCCTCGGCCAGCATGGAGGCCGACCGGGTGACGGCGAATCCCACGAACTTGGCAATGGCGATGGCCAGGTTGGCGAAGAGCGCAGCCAATACTGCTTTGGTCCCACCTCCTGCGGCCATGCCCCAATGGGTAGCACACCGCAGGCGGGTAGTCTCAGTTCCATGTTCAGCATTGGGATCAACGGTCCGGTGGCCCGGATCACCCTGGCCAACCCGCAGCGGCGCAATGCGCTGAGCCTGGAGCTCATGCAGCGCCTCACCGAAGCACTGCGCGAGCTGGGGGAGAAGACCGACGTTGGGGCGATTGTGATCGCCGCTGAGGGACCCGCGTTCTCCGCCGGTCACGACCTGTTGGAGATGGTGGATCGGGATCCCGAGTTCTACGACCACCTGTTCGAAGCCTGCACCGAGCTTATGGACGCGGTTCACGCCGTGCCCCAGCCGGTGATCGCCGAGGTGGACGGGGTGGCCACCGCCGCCGGGTGCCAGCTGGTGGCGGCCTGCGACCTGGCCGTGGCCTCTACTGAGTCCACCTTCGCCACCCCCGGCGTGCGCATCGGCCTGTTCTGCTCAACTCCGATGGTGCCCATCTCCCGGGCGGTGGGGCGCAAACGGTCCATGGAGATGCTGCTCACCGGCGAGCCCATCGACGCGGCCACTGCCGCGGAGTGGGGCTTGGTGAATCGGGTAGTGCCCCCTGAACAACTTCGGGATGAGGTCGACAAGCTGGCCGCCCAGATCACCCGATACAGCGACGAAACCATCGCCATCGGCAAGCAGGCCTTCTACCGCCAGCTCGACTGCGGCGAGCCCGAGGCCTACGACCTAACCCGCCAGGTGATGGCGGCCAACGCCGCTACCGCCGACGCCCAAGAGGGCATCGACGCCTTTCTGACCAAGCGCTCCCCGTCGTGGTCGGGCCGTCAGGGCAGCTAGTTTCCTCGCAATGGGAACTGTCTTTGCCACTGTTGATGATCTGCCCGCCGCGGTCGGCCTGCACTTGGGGTGGAGCGACTGGATGGAGATCACCCAAGAGCGGGTGAACCAATTCGCCGACGCCACCGGCGACCACCAGTGGATCCACATCGACCCCGAGCAGGCCGCCGCCGAGAGCCCGTACGGCGCCACCATCGCCCACGGCTACCTCACACTCTCGCTCACCAACATGTTCCTGCCCAGCCTGATCACCGTGGAGCAGATCTCTATGGGAATCAACTACGGCGTCAACAAGGTGCGGTTCCCCGCCCCCGTCCCGGTGGGCTCGCGCGTCCGGGTGGGCGCCGAGCTCAGCTCGGTGGACGAGATCACCGGCGGCGTGCAAGCCGTCATCACCATAACCGTGGAAGTCGAGGGCAGCCCCAAACCAGCCTGCGTAGTGGAGAGCCTCACCCGCTACATGCGCTGAGCCAAGAGCCAGCGACCCGTCCTGTTTCGCCGGAACACAGCGGTTACGCCGCGAATCGAATTGTCACTGGTGCTGAGTAGCTTGCCCGTAATGTTGACTGGTATCGCAACGATTTGGGACGACTTGGAGGCCATCCGGCGTTCAGCTGCCGCTGAAATCGATCCGGCAAGCCGTAAGGACTTCGGTCAGGTTCTTACTCCCGTTCCGGTCGCCAGGCTGCTGGCCGAAATGTTCTCAGGGTGGCGTGGCAATGTTGAGTTAATTGATGCCGGTTCGGGAGCAGGCACCCTCGGGGCTGTTGCCGCTATCAGTGCGCTGGCAACTGCCAATCCTCCGTCATCGATGCGGGTGTTGGCTTGGGAGGTCGACCCAGAGTTGGCCACGCAGACAAAGCAATCGCTCGCCCTTGTCTCTGACAGGTTCGACGAAGCGGGGATTCCGTTCGAGTTTGAAATCCGAAATGAGGACTTCCTTCACAGGGCGGCTGAGTGGTCATGCGGATTGTCGGCTCGGACGCCACCAGCGACTCATGCGATTCTCAACCCGCCTTACGCGAAGCTCTCCTCGTCGTCGAACGAGCGGGCTCTGGCAGAGCGGTTTGGGGCACCGGTGCCGAATCTCTATGCGGCATTCATGCTCGCGGCATCCTCGCTGCTCCAGATTGGCGGTGAAATGGTTGCCATCACTCCAAGGAGTTTCTGCAATGGCCCCTATTTCAAGCGTTTCCGAAGGGCGCTACTGAGCCAGAACACCCTGTCTTCAATCCGGGTGTTTGAGAGCCGGACCTGCGCATTCGCAGATCAGGCGGTACTTCAGGAGAACGCCATTACCCACTTGGTTCGGGGTCAGGCACAACCCCAGGTGATCCGAGTTCAGGTGGGTGACCCCGAAGGAACAGTCATTGAAAGAGCCGTCCCATCAGAAGAAGTTGTTTTCCCTGAAGATCATGACGCGTTCATCCACTTGGCGGAAACCGAAGACGCAGCCAATGCAGCGACTCTCATGCACGAGCTCCCGGCCACGCTCGCAGCGATCGGTGTTGAGGCATCGACGGGCCCAGTGGTGGACTTCCGAGCTCGTCGATGGTTGCGGACTGAACACAGACCCGGTTCGGTTCCCTTGCTTTATCCATCGGCGGTGGACGTGAATGGTGTTTCTTGGCCTGGTTCAAGAAGCAAACCGATAGCCATAGAAGTTGGGAAGGCGACTGAATCCCTGTTGACGCCAAGGGGCAACTACGTACTGGTCAAGAGGTTCAGCAGCAAGGAAGAGCGCCGCCGCATCGTTGCCGCCCCGCTATTGGATGATGCGCTTCCAGAATGTTCGAGATTCGGGATAGAGAACCACGTCAACTATCTCCACAGCCAGGGAGCACCCCTTGACCGTCAGCTTGCAATCGGCCTCGCTGCGTTTCTCAACCATGAGTTGGTCGATGTCTACTTCCGGTCATTCAGCGGGCATACGCAAGTCAATGCCGCGGACCTGCGACGCCTCCGGTTCCCAGACCGCGCCACGCTTGAGCAGTTTGGCTCTGCCTCATGCCCTCACGAGGCTTGCGACCAGTGGCTTCGCGGATTCGCTTCAACCTGTGGGATCAGCGATACAGAGGAGGGAGACCGCCTTCTTCAAACCGCTGCTGCACGCTAGCCATTTCGCCTGATCGCCAGTGCTCCCCGAGTTCATCGAAAGGTCGGAACCGATCGGTTGAGAAGTAGGCGGCGGTCTTAGTTTCACGAGGTCGGGTACGGCTGGTCTGGTAGCTCTCACTGAAGCTGAACGGATCTATCCACCACAGTCCCACTCCCTCATAGCGGGTAGTGGGCGGCTCGGCCCGGTCAATCACCTGTGCGTGGAACAGATAGACCACGACTCCCTGGGTGGCCGCTACTTCGCTGATGTCGTCACAGTCGCCGTGGTCAAGTTGGAACGTTGCCATCTTCGCACCCACCGGAGCCCACCCTCCGAGGTGACTGCGGCCAGTCTTGAGTTCGATGCCAGCGATAGGCCGCCCGTCTTCGTGGATCATGAAGTCGATAGAAGGTGTCTTTCGTTCCAACACTTGAGCGTTGTGCGCCCGCAAAACAGGCTGGTCCAGCTGCTCGAGCTCAAGCAGCGATTCTGCAAAGGCCTCCTCGAAGCGGGCTACCACATACTTCTCTGCGGCGATGCTCCGCCCAATCGAACGGGCGACACGCTCGCAATTCCCGCACAGAAGCCATTGGACGAGATGGAGGTCGCTGGCGACCTGAGTGCAGTTCTGGCAACTGCCCGACAGGACCGTCGCGTCGAACACCGGCTGTTCTCCCCGAAACGCCCCCTCCGTCCACTCTGCAACACACCGCTCGCAAAGGTGAAACGAACAAAGCCGCACATCCCACGCTGCCCGCCCCTCCCGAACGCACTCGTAAGGAGACAGGGGGTCGTCTGCGAGCCTTAGCCCAACCTCCCCAAGGGCCTCTTCGATCCGGTCGATGCTCTTCGGCCCAATACCAGGAATCGACCCCAGCTCCCTCCGGTTCCAAGAGGCAAGCTCTTCCACCGTTTCGAACCCCGCGTTTTCGAGCCGTCTTTCCAGCGCCTTCCCTAAGCCGAGACTCTCCACAGAGATCACAAGCTCACGCTATCCATAGCACTGTCGCCAACATGAAGCTGAGGTGAAGCCAACTAGAGTTAGCGGGGGATGGCGAAGCGTAAGCGGTCGCGGACTGCGACGTTGGAGCGGGTGCCGGTCTCGGATCCTCCGGTGCGGCCGGGGCTGGTGGGGCCGCGGCGGCGGGTACCTCGGGAGATTGAGCGACCTCCGTATGCCCGGACGGGGGAGCCGGGGCCTGCGACATCGTCAGCAGTGCGGAACGCCGACGAGATCGAGGCCATGCGGCGGGCGGGGCAGATGGCTGCTGAGGTGCTGCTCTTTGCCGGAAAATTGGTGGCCCCTGGAGTCACCACCGACAGCATCGACGCCGAGGTTCACGATGAGATCGTGCGCCGGGGGGCCTACCCCAGCCCGCTCAACTATCGGGGCTATCCCAAGTCGGTGTGTACGTCGATCAACGAGGTCATCTGCCACGGCATCCCCGACAGCCGGGCGCTGGCCGACGGCGACATCGTCAACATCGACATCACCGTGTTCCTCGACGGAGTCCATGGCGACACGTCGGTGACGTTCGAAGTCGGCGAGGTGGACGACCACTCCCGCCTGCTGGTGAGGGAGACGCGGACCGCCATGTACCAGGGCATCGGCGCAGTGAGAAACGGGGCGCCGGTGAGCGCCATCGGGAAGGCCATCGAATCCCATGCTCGGCTCCACCGGCTGGGGGTGGTGCGGGAGTTCATCGGCCACGGGGTGGGCACCGAGTTCCACTCTGGATTGCAGGTCCCCCATTACTACGAACGCTCCCACAACACACCGCTGGAAACCGGGATGACCTTCACCATCGAGCCCATGCTCACGCTGGGTTCCCCCAATCTGTATCTGTGGGACGACGAGTGGACCGCGGTCACCGCCGACCAGCGACGCAGCGCCCAGTTCGAGCACACCCTGCTGTGCCACGACGACGGGGCGGAGATCCTCACCCGCACACCGGCCGGAGAGGGCGCCGCCGAGGTTTACGCCACAGAGTGATCTACCTCGGCATTCGCTGAGCGCCGCTCTTCTTGTCAAGATGGGGCCATGGCACTTCCCGTTGAAGACATCCTGGCCATCCAGAAGCTGGCCGCCGACTACAACCACCTGATTGACAGCGGCTCTGCGGAGGCTTGGGCCCAATTGTTCGTACCCGACGGCACGCTGGAGTTCGGCATGCCCGAAGGGGTGAAGGGACACGAGGACTTGGTCGCCTTCGCGGCGTCGATCAACCCGGCCACTCGCCATGTGATCAGCAATCTGTCCATCGACGGTGAGGGCGACGAGGCGGTGGCCAACGTGTACTTGGAGGTGTACTACACCGCTCCTCCCGGCCAGCCGCGAGAACTGATCATCACTGGGGTGTACCGCGACGTGTTGCGCAAAGAGGATGGGCGGTGGCGCTACGTGTCCCGCCAGATGACGCCCGATTTGGGCGAATGGGCGCCTGCTCCCGACACCGTGGCCGGGCTCTAATCCCAGTACCAGGCCAAGCCGCGCACGCCAGTGCCGGAGTTGATCATCATCGCCTGGCCGAATTGGCTGATGAAGGCGTCAGCGGGCTGCACTTCGGCGGTGACGGCGTCCAACAGCTCCACGGCCCGCTCGGGAACCTCGGCGTGAAGGCTGACCAAGTGAAGTTCGCCACCGCCGTCGGCAGGCCGGGTGCGCCGCCAGAGGCCCAGAATGCGCTGGTGGGCGGCCTCATCGCTGAGCGCGGGGCGAAGGCGGCCTATGGCTCCATCTTGTATGTCGAACATGGGGCGCAGCCCGAGCAGGTTTCCGGCTCGGCCCGCCAAACCCGGTACCCGACCGCTGCGGATCAGCTGATCGAGGTTCGCCAGAGCCCCCACGAGCGTGATCCGCTTGGCGACATCCTCGGCCCTTGCCACCACCTCGTCCAGCGTCGCACCCGCTCGGGCGGCCCGTGCCGCGGCTACCGCTACCAGCGCCTGGCCCCCGGCGGCAGTTCGGCTGTCTACCACTGCCACCGGGCCGGCTGCGCTCTTGGAGGCCAGAACCGCTGATTGATTGGTGATGCTCAGAGTGGACGTCACCGTCACAACCACCACACCGTCGCCCTGGTCTTGGTCAGCGATGGCCTGAACAAAAGCGCCCGGAGGAGGACCCGATGACGAGTGGGTCTTGGCGGCCAGGATCTCCGCGGTATCGATCTCACCGTCGGCCACTGTTCGGCCGTCCACGGTGATCATGAGCGGGACCACTGCGATGTCCCAGGCCGCCCGCACCTCCTCTGGGAGCGCCGCGGTGCTGTCGGTGACGATGCCGACGGTCACTCGCGGGCCTTTTCGACATCGACGTCGAGAATCGGCCGGACGGTGGCGGCCGAGGCCAGCACCAGCAGGCCCGATGCCAGCAGCACCGCCCGGGTGCCGGGCAGTCCGGCCCCGTTCAGCCCGTCGCCGATGGCTCCCGCCCCCAGCGCGGCCGCTCCCAGTCCGATGCGGATCACCACGTGGAAGGCCGAGAAGGCCAGCACCCGTTCCTCTTCGCGGGGAATCTGGGCTTGGAGCGCGCTCATCCCCGACGTGAGGGCCACGGTGGCCCCGGCCCCGAACCCGGCGGCGCCGAGGAAGGTCAGCCACACCGTCGGGCTCTGGCTCATCAGCGCCACCAACGCCCCCATAGCCAGCGCTCCCCTTCGGGTGAGGACCAGCAAATCCACATGGCGAGACCTATGGGTGAGCGCGAGGCCAATACCCGCTCCCGCGCCGAACAACACGATGAGGACGCCATATTCGATGTCGGACGCCTCCAACTCCTCTTGCACCAGCTTGATGCCCAGCGAGAACAGGGCTCCCAGCCCAACGGCGGCGGCAGCGGTGGCGGGCAAGACCCTGCGCACCAGCGGCACCGACCAGGCATCGCGCAGCCGACTGGGGGAAATGGATATTTCACTGTCAGAGATAGCGGCGCGGTCCGGGATTGCCTGAGGGGAGGGTTCCCGACTTTGAAGTTCACCGAGGGCTCGGGCGATGAAGAAGGCGGAAACACCGAAGGTGAGCGCGTCGATCCAGAAGACAAGGGCGTAGGGGTGCGATCCCAGCCAGCCATCGTCGAGCGGAAGCGCGGCGAACGCGGCGAACAGGCCCGCGCCAATCGGGATGTTGCCGTATGACGATCCCATCATGGCGGCGTTGGCCAGCGGCAGGTCGGACTCGTCCACCAGATCGGGGACGGAGGAGTCTCGAGAGGCCAGGAACACCACGCTGGGGGCCTCCAGTGCGAACGCCCACAAGTACACCCACCACAGCTCTTGCACGAAGGGGACCACCGCGATCATCCCGGCCCGCAGCAGATCCATGGTGATCATGGTCCGCCGCCGATCCCACCGGTTCACCAGCTTGGCGGCCAGCGTCCCGCCCAGGGCCGCGGGAATGAGCCGGAAGGCGAGAATGCCGCCCACCGCGGCGGCAGAATCGCTCAAATGGTCTACCAGCGCCATGAGGGCGAAGGTGCCCATCCAGTCGCCCAGCGCGGACGCACCCTGTCCGACGAGAAGACGACGAAAGCCGACCTGGGTGCGAAGGCTCAAGGTTCTCGGGTCAGTAGACCGGCGAGGACTACAAGAATCAAGGGTTGGTGGGGGTAGCTCCGACCCAGCTGTCGTTGTCGAAAACCAGTCGGTGGGCGGCGGCCTTCAGGCGATTGGGGGCTGGCAGCGGATTATTTCCCAGAACGCGCTTAATCAATATGGGGATGATGATCACGGTGGTGGCGATGGCGGCTTGGCCGTCGGCCACCAGGAGCATGAATGGGGGCAGAGCGGGCATGGTGATGAACACCACCAGCCCGGTATGGCGCAAGATGCGGCCCAGGGCTAGCCCGCCGAGCAAGAACAGGGCCGCGGGCCAGGCGATTACCGCGAACGCCCCCAATGCCGGTGAGAGCCCTCGGCCGCCCGCACCATTGAGGAACATCGACCAGTTGTGGCCGATGACCGACACAGCTCCCGCGAATGCCATCAGGAGCCAGCGGTCTCCGGCCAAGAACGGCCCTAAAGCACCCTTTCCCACGTCGAGCAGCCCACCCACTACCAAGGGGATGAATCCAGTGACTCGGTAGAGGCCGGTGCCCGACACCGTGCCGGTACCCACTTCGCGCAGATCCGTCCTGGCCAGCGATTGGGCAATCATGTAGGAGAAGGGAACCGCACCGGCCGCAAAGGCCACGATGAGCACCAGCGTCCCCCACATCATCGTTAGAGATTCTGCCCCATGCCAGGGCTGCTTTGCCACAGGTTGGGCAAGAAGGTTCCCTTTAGGCCCGACGATGTAGTTGGGCGTGGCAATATGGGGCCGAGATGAGTTCCGGTGAACGAACCCGCTTGTTGTTGATCCGCCACGGCGAATCTGAGGTAACCGTTAAACAGATCATCGGCGGCGATCTGGCCTGCACAGGTTTGTCGCCGCTGGGTCGCCGTCAGGCCGAAGCCCTCGGAGAGCGGTACATGCAGGGCTATGAGCCCAAAGTGGATGCACTGTGGGCGAGCACGCTGCCCCGGGCGATCGAGACGGCCGATCTGCTGTCTCCCTCGCTGGGCGACTTGAAGGTGCATACCCATCCCGACCTGGTGGAACGCCGCCCCGGTGAGGCCGACGGCGTGGGCTATCAGGAGTTCGGCTCCCTATTTGAGTGGACCGGCGATTTCCACCCCCACTTGCCCTTGGCGCCCGGCGGGGAGAGCCTGGCCGCATTCTCCTACCGCACCGGCCAAGCGCTCTATGAGCTGGTAGAGGGCTATCCCGGTACCACCATGATGGTGGTGTGCCACGGCGGGGTCATCGATATCGCCATGCGGCTGTTTATGGGCCTGGGGATGAATACGCAGTTCGTCCTATGGACCCTCAACACTTCCATCACCGAGTTTGTGACCACCGACGAGCCCGGCGTGTGGCGGCTGGTGCGATACAACGACGCCGCCCATCTGGACGGACTGCCACCCCGCACCGAGCCAGCCGAGTAGCCCGACAGCAACCGTTGGCTCGGGCTAACTGGCCAGTCATCCCACCACGACTGCTCCGGGATCGCTGGCGGAGACCTCGCCGATCACAGCGGCAGCGTGGCCTGCGGCTATCAGTCGGGCCACCGCTTCGGCGGCCGCGGCCGGTGGACAGCAGAACAGCAGGCCGCCGGAAGTCTGGGCGTCGGCCAGCATGGTCAAAGTCCGCTGGTCGTCTGATCCTCGCACCCACGGACGCACGTGGTCGAGGTTGCGAGCCGTTCCACCGGGGGCAAACCCTTGATCCAGCATCTCCCAGACGTCGGGGAGCAGCGGCACCTCTTCTGCTCGGATCACCGCACCAACACCGCTGGCGGTAGCCAGCTTCTGGAGGTGGCCGAGCAAGCCGAAGCCGGTGATGTCGGTGGCCGCGGTGGCCTTGGCCTCGAGGGCAGTCGAGGCGGCCTCGTCGTTCAGTCGGGTCATCTCGGCCACTCCCGCGGCGTAGGCTTCCGCCAGCCAACCGCCGGGCTCGATCGCCTCGGGCCCAGAGCGCTTGACCGCGGTGGCCAAGAGCCCGGTGCCCAGCGGCTTGGTCAGCACCAGCGACTGTCCCGGCTGGGCGCCGGCGTTGGTCAGCAAGCTCTCCTCATCGGCCTCCCCGGTGACGGCTTGGCCGTACATCGGCTCGGGTCCGTCCACCGTGTGACCCCCGACCACTGCCCAGCCGCCGTCAGCGGCCGCCGCGGCCCCGCCCGCCAGCACTTCGGTGAGAACCTCCAGCGGAAGATCCCCATGGGGCCATGCCACCAGGTTCAGTCCGAAACGGGGGGTGCCGCCCATGGCGTAGACATCCGAGGCCGCGTTTGTGGCCGCGATGCGCCCCCAAGTGTGAGGGTCGTCCACCACCGGCGCGAAGAAATCGGCGGTCGAGATCAGGGCGCGGCCTTCCCCGATGCGCCACACCGCGGCGTCGTCACCGGTCTCTGTGCCCACGATCAAGTCCTCGTGGGTCGGGGTTGGCAGTGTGCGCACGACCTGCGCCAACTCGGACGGTCCGAGCTTGCCGGCTCAACCGGCGCCGTGGGAGTAAGCCGTGAGCCTCCCTGTCTTCGGGTTCACGTCTCCGACGCTACCGGGCCGTCGCTGGTTGAGGTGGGTTAGCTTTGCGGCGTGAATTCACACGAGCAAGCAGTGCGATCGATCAAGGCGCTTATGTACGTCTACGCCGAATGCGTGGACTTGGCCCGCTTCGATGAGCTTGGCGAGCTCTTCGCCCACGGGGTGCTCACCTCCACCAGCTCGGCCGATCCCGACGACGGCATGTCGGGCGACGACGTCGCCGCGTTCTACGCGGCCACCAACAAAGTCCACGGCGACGGAACACTGCGCACCCGGCATGTGGCTAGCAATGTGATCGTCGATGTTGCCGAAGACGGGCAGACAGCCACCGCCCGCTCGTACTTCGCCGTCCACCAGGGCACAGATACCCTGGCCCTTCAGCCCATCGTGGCGGGCCGCTACGAAGACGACTTCTCCCTGGTTAATGGACAGTGGCGTTTCGCCCGCCGGATGGTGATTGTCGACCAGATTGGCGATATGCGAGAGCACCTCACCTTCGACCTGTCCGAGGGAGACGTGCGCTATACCGACCATGTGGAGTCGGGATGAGCGACCCATCGACACGCCGGGCGCCGCCGGGTTGGTACGCCGAGCAGGGCCAACGCGGTTTTCAATATTGGGATGGCGAGTCTTGGGCCGAACCGATGGGAGATCCAATTCGAATCCCGGGAGCTGGGAACGGCAATCGGGGTGTCTCGGGCCACCAAAGAGCAGGGCTTGCCTTCATGGGTGCCGCAGTGGCCCTGCTGATTGCCGGGCTGCTGCTTCCCTGGGCCGATGCCGGTTCGAACAAGTGGGGAGTGGTAGACGGCGACCTTCCGTGGCTGGCGGGTCCGGGAGGGGTGGCTGATTCCTGGCTGCTGATTCCAGTGGCCGCGGTGATGGTGTGGGCACTGCTGGTGGCGGCATTGTTCGGGAGTAGTCGGCAAATGTGGCTGGCGGCTGTGGTCGCGGGACTGGTTGTCATGGGGTTCTGCCTGGCGGAGGGGCTGGCCCTTGATGACGACCTGGATGCGTCGGGTGCCGAGGTTGGCTTGGGCTTGTTCTTGGCTTATGCCGGAGGGGCGTCAGCCGCGGTTGGCGGGATGCTACTCAAGCCAGCCCGATGAGGTTGACCGGCTAAGCGTCGCCGCCCTGGCCGTCGCCTTCGCCGTCTTCGCCGTCGCCTTCGATGAGGGGCGTGCCCTTGGCTCGGGTCAGCGGCAGCTCAACCACCATCTCGGTGAACTCGCCTGGCTCGGTATTGACAGTGATGCTGCCGCCGTGCTCGCGGACGATGTCGGCAGACAGCGCCAAGCCAAGCCCCGTACCCTCATTGGTGGGCTTGGTGGTGAAGAACGGGTCGAAGATCTTTGCCGCCACATCTGGTGGAATGCCGCTGCCGTTGTCTCGGACGCTGAGTATGGCGCTCTCATCGGTTCGGCGGCTCTTCAACAAGATGGTGGGGCTGTAGTTGCCCACCGTGCCTGCCTCCGCCAATTCCTTTTGCTTCTTGTTGGTGGCATAGCCCGCGTTGGCCACAAAATTCAAGAACACTCTCCCCAGATCCTGGGGAACTACCTCCAACTGTCCCATGTCCGGGTCGAACTCTTCTTCCAGGGTGACGATGAAGTCGGGATCTTGGGCCCGGGCACTGTGGAAGGCCAGCAAGGAATGCTCGTGGATGAGGTCGTTGATGTCGGTCATCTGGGTCTCGCCGCCGCCTCGGCCCATCAACAGCATGTCCTGAACGATCCGGTTGGCTCGCTTTCCGTGCGATTGGATGCGATCGAGGTTGTCGTTGAGGTCTTGGCTGATCTCCTCGATCAGGCCCTTGTCCTCTTCGGAGAGGTTGTCGGTTAACTCCTCATAGATCTCGGCCATCTCTTCCAGCAGCTCAACCGACGCCGCCGAGAAGTTGTTGATGAAATTGAGCGGGTTGCGGATCTCGTGGGCCACGCCGGCGGTGACCTCGCCCAGGGCGGCCAACTTCTCCCGGGCCACGATCTGATCCTGAGCCTGGCTCAGCTCCTCAAGCACTTCCTGAAGCTCATCGTTCCGCTCACTCAGCTCCTGGGCAAGCTGCTCCACCAGGTTAAGCCGTTGGATCTCCAGCGCGTGGCGGCGGAACACTTCCAACGCCGATGCCATCTCGGCGATCTCGTCGCGGCCGCTGATCTCTATCTCCTCCTCCAGCTCGCCCTTGGCCAATGTCCGCATCCGGCTGGACAGCCGTCCGATGCGGCGCAGCAACACTCGTCCGACGAACAGCCAGCTGATCAGGCCGGCACCGGCGACGCCGATGGCGCTGATGATGACGAGGAGGATCCTGGCAGTGTTGATGGTCTGCGCCGAGTTCTCGGTGGCTTCGGCGGCCCCGCTCTGGGCTATCTGGACGATGGCGTTGACCTCGTCGAGCAAGTCGACGGCTATCTCCTGGTTCTCCGCCAGCAGCAAGTCTTGGCGCTCGATGATCTCCAGTCGGTCGACGGCAACCTGGAAAGCGCCGCCGTCGCCGCGGCCCAGAGTCAGCAGGTCGCCGACTGCCGACCCCAGTCCGGAGACAGTGTCAGACTCGGCAATCGCTGAGAGGCTGATCAGGATGCGGTCTTCGGCAGACTCGAAGCTCTCTATAAGCGGTTCCACGAAGTCGGCTTCAGAGGCGATCAGGGCGCTGCCCATCAGCTCGGAGGCTTGGGCGACATCGGCCTGCAACTCGTTGAGGTGACGGTAGAGGAGCAGTTCGCCGCCAGAGGTGCGGGTCATGGCATCTGTGGGTTCGGAGTCGAAGTTGCGGTACCCAGTTACTTGGAAGAAGAGCTGGTCGTCGATAGCGGGGATCACGATGCCCTTGACGTCGTCATGGAGACCGGGGATCTGAGTTTGGAGAACTTCGATTTGCCTGCTCAAGCTGTAGAAGTGGGGCATGTCCGCTGTGATTGTGGTGATGTTCCTCTCCAGAGCGTCGGCGGCCTCGGAAATCCCTTGAACGTGGATGTTGCCGGGGTTCTGGCGCAGCAAGGTCTCCAAGCGGTCTTGGAACTGCGCTTGGGCATCGGACACTTCTGCGGAGATTTCCGAGAACTGGTCGGGCGGCGCGATGGTGAGGCGGGGTGCGGCAGCCACCAGCGCATTGCTGAACTCGGCGAGGCCGAAAGCCCCCACTAGCTCTGGGACGCTATCCTCGCTTACCCGCTTCTGGCTGCGGTCGACGTTGCTGAACGAAATCCAGCTCACAATGCTGGCCACGATGGTCAATGCCACTGCTCCAAAGATCCCTGCGTATAGCTGGCTGGAGATCCTGCGATGGACGGCGGGCCGCTGCGCCTGGGCGGCGGAGTCGCCGGGGGCAGGTTCTCGAGCGTTGGTCGCCTCGGTCATGGGCTGATGTCTCCCATAGCCGCCTCGGGCCGGTAGGCGCCGTCGGCGCCGATCACGGTCAGGAAAACGGCGTCGGAACCTTGATTGTCCACCGCCCGGTCGGCTTCATCTCCGAAGTCGAGGTCGAATCCGTCGATATCGAACTGACCAGCTCCAAGGATGTTCTGCAAGAAGCAGTCGCGAGTGAGAGCGGCACCGCATGCCTCGAGACCGGCGATGGCCATTCGGCCCGCGATGTAGCCCTCCAAAGAGACGAACCCCGGTTCGGCTTTGGGATCCAGAGCGGCCAGGGCTTCGGTGTAGGACGCAACCACTGGAATGGACTCATCGTGGGGGAAGGGTACAACTTGGGTTACATATACCCCCTCGCCACCTGTCCCCAGTTCGGAGGCCAATGCGTTGCTGCCCACGAAGGAGACCGTCATGAAGATGGGATCGAAGCCGATGTGGCGCGACCATGAAATCAGGGCGGCAACCGGCTGGTAGGCGCCGATCACGATCACGGCCTCGGGGTCGCCGAGCCGCAAGTCGAGCAGCCCTGACTTCACCGCGGTGGTGTTGCGGGGGTACACGCCGGTGGCAACGAGCTCCATCCCCCGGCGTTCCAACGCGGCCAGCGCCCCGTTATATCCGGCTCTTCCGAAAGAGTCGTCTTGGAACATCACCGCTATGCGGGTGACGCCTAAATCTGTTGTCAACCGCTCTACCATCTCCTCGGTTTCCTGCGCGTAGGAGGCCCGAAGGTTGACAATGTTGTCCCAGTCGTCGTTTCGGAGGAATCCGGCGCCGGTGAACGGCGCCACGTAGGGTATCCCCGCGTCGGCCGCCACCGGAGTGGCCGAGCGCGATGTAGGTGTCCCCACTGCGCCGATCAGAGCGAATACCCGTTCTTCTTCGATCAGAGCCTGGGTGTTGGTGATAGCAGCCTCGGGCTCGTAGGCGTCGTCTCGGGTGGTGAGCTCCAACCTACGCCCGTGTACGCCGCCGTTGCGGTTGGCCTCTTCAAAGGCTGTCCGGATTCCAAGATTCATGTTGATGCCCAGCTCTTGGGCAGGGCCGCTGAATGCCGCCGATTGCCCGAACACCACCCGGTCATTGAACACGCCAGGCGTGCCAGTGCCAGATGGAGTGTCCGGGGTGCCCGGCGCGCTCCCGGCATCGACCGTGGGGGTCGCATCAGAAGTCGCTGGGTCAGAGCCGTTGGATCCGCACCCCGACAACACGAGGGCGAAAGCGGCCAGTGCAAGACCGACTAGCCGCCATCGACGAGCATTCCTCAGTGCCGAAATCCTCACTACTCGGGATGGACGACGAGCTTGAGGTGGTTGCGGTCGTTCTCCCGACGGTATTCAAGCTCTTCGCCCATGGTCTTCACCAGGTAGACCCCTAATCCCCCGATTGGGCGATCGGCAAGAGGCAGCGTCACATCCGGCGCAGGGGCATCGGTGAGCGGATTGAAGGCCAATCCGTCATCGGTGAGGCGGATTGTGAGGGCGTGGTTCTCCGAGTCCAACTCGAGGTCGATCTCGGTCAGTCCGCTGGTGTCGCCGTGGGTGAGCGTGTTGAGCACCAACTCTTCCAAGATCAGGTTGGCGCGCATTGTCAGCGTTATCGGCCACTCCTCGGCTTCGGCCATCTCATTCAGCATGTCCTCGATCAGCGGCAGGACATCAGAGGGGTGGCCTTGTTCCGGAGGGTGGGATAGGTGGAACGATCGCCGCATCTCAGAAGCCCTTCGGGACGGGCTGCAAACGTGTGGTGGCAGACATCAAGGGCGCCTCAGGGAGAGGCAGGTGATGTCATCGGACTGTGGGGCATCGCCGGCAAAATTCCTCACGTACTCGAAGACTGCCTCGTTGGCCGCTGTTGCGCTTTCAGGCGGGTTGCCCTCGAACACCTCAGCCAATCGACCCATCCCGAACTGCTGGTTGTCTGCGTTCATAGCCTCTGTCACGCCGTCGGTGTACAACACGACGGTGTCGCCCGGGTTCAAGGTGACCGACTCCTGGGTGTAGACGACATCGGCGGCGATGCCCACCGCGATTCCCTTGGTGAGCGGCAACTCGGTGACCGTGCCGTTGGCGCTAACCAACAGTGGGGGGTCGTGGCCGGCGATGGAGTAGGTGAGCAGTCCGGTGTCCGGCTCGAACAAGGCGTAGATCAGCGTGACGAACATGAAAGTCGGGTTGTCTTGTTGGAGCTGGTTGTTGACTTCGGTCAACACCTTTTCCGGGTCGCGGACGCCGATGGCCGCCCCCTTGAGCGCGGTCCGGCTGGACATCATGAACATCGAGGCCGGAATGCCCTTGTCGGACACGTCGGCCACCACGAGGCCGACGTGGTTGTCGAGCTTGAAGTAGTCGTAGAAGTCGCCTCCCACGTTGCGGGCCGGCTCCATGTTGGCCGAGACCTCGCACCCTTCAGTCACCGGGGGAATATTGGGCAGAATGGACTGCTGGAGTTGGCTGGCGATGCTCAGCTCGTTCTGAAGGGCCACGAGCTGGTCGCGCGACGACAGGGCCTCCCGCCATTCGGCCAAATGCTCCAGCGTGCGACTAATGGTGATCTTCAGATCGTCGAAGTCGATGGGCTTGGTGACGAAGTCGAATGCTCCCCGGTTCATGGCGGTGCGGATGTTGTCCATGTCGCCGTAGGCGGAGACGATTACCGCCCGGAGATTGGGGTCGACGTCGGGGAGCTGCTGGAGCAGGGTCAGGCCGTCCATCTTGGGCATGTTGATATCGGACAGGACCATGTCGATGGTCGGGTCGGCGTTGAGCTTTTCCAACGCCTCCAATCCGTCTCGGGCGAATACGAACTCGTATTCATTGGAGCGGATTTGCCGCCGCATCCGCTGAAGGATCAGGGGCTCAAGATCCGGTTCGTCGTCAACGACCAGGATCTTGTAGGTGTCGGTCAAGGGTTTACCCCTGTTTGGCGTCTTCTACCGATGGAAAAACGTTGATGATCTGATCGAAGCCGCTGATGCGGAACACGTCGCCTACCGCTTCGGTCAATGAGCAGATGCTGAAAGACTTGTTCTGCTTGTCGAGGTTCTGGGCTGCCATCAGGAGCACCCGGAGGCCCGCACTGCTGATGTACTCAAGGCCACCGAGGTCCAGGATGATCCGCTGGTCGCCAGGATCGAACATTCCTTGCAGGGACTCCAGAAAATCCGACGCATTGGATCCGTCTACCCGGCCTGAAGCATTGACGACCAGTGTGTCGCCGGAGCGGTCGTGGCTGAATTCCATAGTTGGGCCTCTCTCGTTGGGTCCTGTCTTGGATCATTCTGTCAGCCGGGATCATACACATTCCAATGGGCTGAGGGGCAGGGAGAAGCCAATCAAAGTGTACGCCACGCCGAAATCTCGACGGTTCAGGGAGTCAGCGGGGCTGGGAGAGGATGAGCGCGCTGGTTGGGACCGCGGTCCCGGCGGTGGCCAGCACATTTTCCACGTTGTCGATCTGGTTGACCGAAGTGCCGCGAATTTGGCGCACGCCTTCGGCAATGCCGTTGAGGCCGTGGATATAGGCCTCACCAAGCTGGCCCCCGTTGGTGTTGATGGGCAGGCGGCCATCCCGACCGAGGTGGCCATCGCGGATGAAGTCCTTGGCCTCGCCCCTTTCGCAGAAGCCGAACTCCTCGAGTTGGGGGAGCACCAGCGGGGTGAAGTGGTCGTAGATGATGGCGGTCTGGATGTCGTCGGCCGACAGGCCGCTCGACTGATAGAGCTGGCGGGCGCACAATCCCATCTCGGGGATGCCCGTGATGGTCTCCCGGTAATAGCTCCTCATCATGTGCTGGTCTTCGGCCACCCCCTGGGCGGCTGAGGCGATGACTGCTGGCTTATGCTTCAGGTCTTTGGCCCGCTCCGCAGTGGTCACCAGCAGAGCCTGGGCGCCGTCGGTCTCCTGGCAGCAGTCCAGCAGGCGCAGCGGCTCCACGATCCA
The DNA here is from genome assembly GCA_022827725.1 of Acidimicrobiia bacterium. GTDB lineage: Bacteria > Actinomycetota > Acidimicrobiia > Acidimicrobiales > Bin134 > Poriferisocius. The sequence continues at coordinate 69,962 of JAJEIJ010000053.1, read as the reverse complement.
GCGGCTGTTCTGGTGGTCTTCCAGGGTGATGGGCCGCTGGAAGAAGTGGGCGTAGGGATTGGTGGCCGCGAAATCCCGGTCGACCACCGACACTCGACCGAAGTCCTCAGTGGTGGCCCCGTACTCGTGCATGTAGCGGGTGGCGAACATGGCCACCCAGGAGGCCGGCGTGACCAACCCGAACGGCGAGCTCCACGAGAAGCTGACCTCAGACGCCTCGGCACCGGCGGGCCGGTCTTGCACCCCGGCCCCGAAGCGGTGCCAGGATCGCTCGTTGAAGGCCCGATAGCACAGCACGTAGTCGGCGGCGCCGGAGTAGATGGCCTGGCAGGCCACCGCGACCACCCCGCAGGCCGCCCCGCCCCCATGGTGGACCATGGAGAAATGAGTTAGCTCGTCGATCCCCAGATTGCGGGCCACCTCGATCTCGGGATTCTGCTCGGCTGAATAGGTCACCATGCCGTTGACCTTCTCGGGGGGAAGACCGGCGTCCTCGCAGGCGGCCAGGCAGGCTTCCACTGCCTGGTCCATCGGGGTTCGGCCCGAGTCTTTGGTGAACGGGGTGGCGCCGATCCCGGCGATAACGCTGTGGTAGGCGTAGTTCAGGCTCACGGTGCTCTCCTACTTGCGGGCCAAGGCCAGTTCGACGGTTCCGGTCACATGCGGTCCCCGGCTGTTCTGTCCTCGAAACGACACTTCGAGGATGTCTTCGTCATCGGACTCCCGCTTGGCGGTGACCGATCCCGACATGGTCATGCAGTCGTAGGGGTAGTTGGGAGCGCCCAGGCGGATCTTCAGGTTCTTGAACACGGCATCGGGGCCGGCCCAATCGCTGATATAGCGGGCCGAGAGGCCGCTGGAGGTCAGGATGTTCATGAAGATGTCCTCGGAGCCCTTCTTGAGGGCCATGTCCCGGTCGTGGTGGACGTCTTGGTAGTCGCGTGAGGCGATGGCAGTGGAAACGATAAGGGTGGGGGTGAGGGGAATCGGGCACAGCGGTAGTTCGTCGCCCACGCTCACCTCATCAAAGGTCAGCGTGGACGGGTTGCGTGGGGCGCGGGCGGGCCGGAATACCGGAATGCTCACATCCTCGTGGGTCTGCATGTGCCAGGCCTGAAGCGGCATGCCCACCTTGAGCTGATCGGCGTCGCAGTCGGTGATGTTGGTGACGAGGCGGACGCCCTCTTCCAGCTCCACCAGCCCGATGTTGAGGGGGTAGTCGAATGACGGGACCCGGGGGTGGTGGGACACGACGTAGGAGTACAGCGTGCCCTTGCCGGATGCCACGACGTAGCCCATGTCGGTAGACCCGCAGGCGGGGCAGCGGGTGCCGGGCGGGTGCTGGAGGTACCCGCAGTTGAGGCACTTTTGGATGCGCAGTTCCCCGACCCGGCTGCCCTGCCAGAAGAAGTCGGTGTCCTGGTTGCGGCTGGGGCGAGGGCGCGGCGGGCGCTCGTTGGCGGCGTCATCTCCTGAACTGGCGGTGCGGCCGGTGCCCGGGCGGAACTTGAGGATGCGGAAGAACATGGAACCGACGTGTTCGCCGTTCTGGTCGAGGTACTCGGTCTCGGTGGTGACGAAGTGGCCGATGCCCAGCGCGGTCTGCTTCTCCTCCGACACGTCCACCAGCTTGACGGTGCCGGTGAGGTGGTCTCCGAGCTTGAGGTAGCGGTGGTAAACGTGCTCGGAGTTGGTGGCCACCACGCCGACGTAGCCCGCTTCGTCCAACATTGCGTACACGCCGGAAGCGGGGTCTTTCGGGTCGTTGACCCTCGGGACCAGGCCGATCATGGTCCATGCGTTGAGCATGGCGGGTGGGGCGACCACTTCGCCGTGGGGCCCTTGGCTGGCCTCGCCGGAGTCGGTGAAGAGGGGGTTGGCGTCCTCCATGGCATCGCACCAGTGGCGGATCATGGGCTGGTTGACCGGGTCGCGGGCGACTGTCGGAGTGCCGGTGTTCCCAACCTCTCGGCGCAGCTTGGCGACGAACGCTTCCTTCTGCTCGTCGGTCATCTCATCGCTCATACGCATCCCCTTCGACCGCAGCGGACGTTATCGCGGCTGGCATTGAGGGCAGAAAGTCAGTGTGCGGGCATCGTAGGTTCGGTGTTGCAGCGGGACGGAGCAGCGCAGACAGGGCTGGCCCGAGCGGCCGTAGCAGACCAAGGCATGCTGGTGGCTGCCCTGTTCGCCGTCGGCGTTGCGGTAGTCCCGCAGCGTTGTGCCGCCGTCGGCCAGCCCGGCTTCCAGCACCTGCACCAGGGCGGCGTGGAGCTTCGATGCTGCTGCTCGGCTGATCTGGCGCTTGGCCGGGTGGACGCCGGCAATCCACAGGGCCTCGGTGCCGTAGATGTTGCCGACGCCGGCCACCGGGCGTTGGCTCAGGAGCTGGGTTGGGATCCGGCGGCGGCTCTTGCGGAGGGCTTGGTAGAAGCCCTCCGCGGTGAAGTCGGGGCTGAGGGCGTCGGGGCCCTGGGCGGCCAGCGTGGGAATGGTGTCGTATTGGCCGGCGGAAACGCAGCGGATGCGGCCGAAACGCCGGACGTCTCGGTAGACGAGAACCTCATCGCCGTTGAGTTGCCACCAGGCCCGGATGTAGGGGTCGTCGGTGACTTCGGGGGCAAGCGCCAGCGAGCCGGTCATGCCCAAGTGGATGATGAGCTCCCACCCGTCGTCCAGGCTGGTGATCAGGTACTTGCCCTTGCGGCTGAGTGCTTGGATCGTGGCCCCGATGGCGTCCCTGGCGGGCGTGAATTTCTCTGACTCGTGGGAGTGGGCATCTTGGATGCGGCGGCCTTGGAGCCGGGGGGCCAGTTGACGGCGGATGGTTTCGACTTCGGGCAGCTCGGGCACAGGTCAGCGGGATTTGAGCGCGGCGCGGGCGATTTCCAGGTCGTTGGGGTTGGTGACGCCGATCCAGATCTCTTCGGTGGCAACCACCCGGACGGTGAGATCCCCCTTCTCCATTTGGTCGGCGACGGCGTTGGGGAGGAGGTATTCGGCCGAGGGGCTGTCGCGGTGCTCTTCGAGGAATCGGCTGAAGCCGTTTGCGAGGTCATCGAGGAACCCGGGGGAGAAGGCCCACAGGTTCATGGACACGATGGTGTCGTCGGGGAAGGCGTTGTCGGCTCGGGAGATTCCCTCGCGCTCCACGATGGCGGTGAGGCGGTCGCCGTCAACCTGGCAGATGCCGCGGGTAACGGTCCCCTCAGCCGGCAAAGTGTGGTGCAGTCGGTAGCCGCACAGCCAGGCCTCGTCGTTGGCCATCCCATCGATGGCGTGGGCCAGAGCGGCGTAGGCGGCGGGGCCGTAGTAGTCGTCGGCATTGCACACCATGAACGGCCCGGCCACCGCCTGTGCCGCCGACAGCACGGCGTGGGCGGTGCCCCATGGCTTGGGCCGCGCCGGGCCGTGCTCGTCCTGGCGCACATAGGCCACATCGAGATCGCCAGGCAGTCCGCCGCGAGCCTCGAAATGGCGCTTCACGTCGGCTTCGATATCACTTCGCACGATGAGCACCACGCGGCTGGCCCCCGCGGCTCGGGCGTCGGCGATGGCGAAATCCAAGAACGCCTCACCGTTGGGTCCCACCTGGGCCAGCTGCTTGGTGCCGCCGAATCGCGACCCCAGCCCCGCAGCCATCACCACCAACGTGAACATCGCTCCTCTTCCTATCAGGCCGCAGCGTCGGCCAGCCTCCGGTGGACTTCATCTTGGGCTGCGGCGAGTTCGCTGCCGGCGATTGTGACTTCTTCAGCGGGCTGGCCGGCTCGGGCAAACACCAGCACACAGTTGGTCACTTGCTCGCCCACTGCCTGTTCCACCGCCAGGGAGTAGGCGGCTACTTGGAACCTGTAGCGATCGATCTTCGTTTGCCTTGTCTCGTCATCGGGGATGTAGTCGGTCTTGTAGTCCACCACCACCAGGCCATCTGGAGTCCGGTACAGCAGGTCGATATATCCCTCCACCACGGTGCCCTCCACCGGGGCGGCCACCAACAACTCTTTCCAATGGTCGTTGGCAGCAGCTTCTCGCAGGGTGTCAGATTCCAAGGCCGACTTGGCCAGAGCGCGGATGGTGCTCTTGTCCTGCGGCACGCCCTCAGACTTGGCCTGGTTCTGGACGATCTCTTCAAGGCTCTCCGAGTCGGCATTCAGGTCCACGGTTTGCAGCACGCCATGGACGGCCCTGCCGATCTGCGTCCCGCCTCGTCCCGTGCGCCGCGGGGTTTGTCGGTCATCGCCGTCGTCGTCGGGGATGTCCTTTGGGTCGGGGCTTGCCGAATCGAGGGGAGTGCCAGACGCGATTTGGCCGATGGCCGAGGCGCTGATCGCCAGCGGCCGCTGCGCTGCGGTCAGTGAGGATTCTCGTTCGGCTTCCCAGTCGGCGTACGACATCAACGGGGAGTCGGCCGCCTCTTCGGCGGGCAGAGTGCCGGGCTGCCACTCGATGTCGGGAAGTTCGCCAGCATGTTGAACCACCAAGTCGGCCATCGTCAGCTTGGCGGTGCTGTTCTCGGGGCGCTCTATGCGATGGGCAGACACCACGAGGTGATCCCTGGCCCGGGTGAGGGCCACATATAGCAGGCGCACTCGCTCAGCCTCCTCCATCTGCTCTTCCCGTGTTCGATGTTCGGCGAAGGTCTTGGTCAACAGAGAATTGGTGAATCGAACTCCAAAGCCGCCCGAGGCGGGCCACACCAGGTTGGCTGTCATGCCACGAGGCCGGCCGTAGGTACCCGACAAGATCACGATGGGGAATTCCCGGCCCTTGGCGGCGTGAGCGGTGGTGATTCGAACCGCATTGTCGTCGGTCTCCGACAAGATGACGTCGGACTCCCTCGTCCGCTCGCTCACCTTGCGGTCGACCCATGCGATGAACTCCCGCAGCCCGCCACCGCCGGCCTCTTCGAACTGGCGGGCCTGGTCGATAACCACCTGGAGGCTGCGCCACACGTCGCGGGGGCGCTGGCTGCTGAAGCAGCCCGACTCCATCAGCCGCCGGTGAGCCACGATGTGCTCGATGAGCCCGCTGGGACTCAACCACCGCACCTTGCTGTGGAGGTCGGCCAGCCAGCTCATCGCCTCCGCCACCGGGTGATCAAAGGACAGCGACGGGGGCAGCGATGCCAAGTAGTTCCAGCGGCCTTTATGCACCACTCTGAAGGTGTAGAGGTCGTCGTCGCCGCAGCCGAATGCCGGGGAGCGCAGCGCGTTGAGCAGGGCCACTTCGTCGGTGGGATCGGCCGCCGATCTGACGACGGCCATCACATCCCGAATGGTTTGGCTGGCCCAGATCAGCGAGCCGGCCTCGATCCGGTAGGGGATACCGTGGCGATTTAGCGCGGGCTCGAGTTGGGACAGAGATGTGCGGGTAGGGAGCAATATGCAGATGTCCTCCAGCCGGGCCGCCCTCCAGCGATCATTGCCGTTCTCATCCCGCCCGTCTCCTACCGACCACTCTTGACCGATGGCAGTCATGATGACCTGAGCGATGTCGTCGGCTTCAGCTTCGCGAAGCCCACCGGTACGAGTTCCCCGGGGATGCTCTGTGTCCAATACGGCAACCGGAGCTCCCGTCGGCGGATCGCCTCGGACGGGGTCGAGCGGCTGGTAGAGGGGTTGGACATGCTGCTCGCCGGTGTCGGGTGGTTCCATGAACCCGTCGAACAAGTCGTTGATCCAATCGATGATGGGCTTGACCGTGCGGAAGTTCTGGGTAAGCGTCTTGCGGGCCACGGACGATCCGCTCCCAGCCTCGGCAAACACCGCGATGTCGGCCCGTCGGAACCGGTAGATCGACTGCTTGGGGTCGCCCACGTAGAACAACCGTCCGGCCTGGTCTTGGAGTCCGGGCCATTCCTCGGTCTGGTCGGGCGGGGTGGCGATGAGTTTGGCCAAGTCGATCTGAATGGGGTCGGTGTCCTGGAACTCGTCGAGCAGCAGTCGTTGGTAGCGCTCGGCCAAGGCGGCTCGCACACCTGCACCGTGTTGAGGGTGCCGCAGTAGGTTTCGGGCCAGCACCAACAGGTCGTGGAACTCCAGCACGCCCCGCTGTCGGCGGTCTTCGGCGGCTTCCAGAATGAGCGCTCCCAATACCAAAGCCAGCCGCTCGAGGACCGCATCGGAGGCGTCCTGTTTGGCCTGGGCGATGGCATCCCCGAGATCGCGTAGCTGGTCGGCCACCTCCGGCAGCGAGGGGCCATCGTCGTCTCTATCGGGCCAGTTGCCCATTCGGCCTGCTTTGGCGAACTTCAAGCCAGGCTGCACCAGCAGCGCAAGGATTTGCTCGTTGTCGCCTTCGGCCCGGCGGAGGAGCTCGGCTCGCTGACCGACCGCTTCGAGTCGGGGCAGCATCTTGTCGTCGGCGTTTTGGCAATAGTCGGCCAAGTCGGCCACGGCTTGGAACCTGTCGGCGAATCCACTGAGGTCGGTCAACTCGACCGGCCCGGTGGGAGGGGGGAGGGTTCCCATGCGCTCGCTGACCAAGTCCCAGTTGTTGTCCAGTGCTTGGGCCAGATCGCGCAGATGGTTGATGGAGATTCCCATGATTCGGGCCAGCACCAGCGGATGCCGCTGCTCGGGACTGTGCAGCAGCTGGGCGCGCGACTCCACCCAGCGATCCTCAAAGGAGTCGAAGGGGCTTACCTCCAGACGGGGCGGCAAACCGGCTTCGATGGCGTGCTGGGAGAGGATGCGGAGCGCGAATCCGTGGAGGGTGGTTATGGCCGCGCCGTCGAGTTGGTCGAGCGCCTCGGGGTGGTCGCCGGCGTGGGAGAGCCTCTGGCGCAGGCGGTTCTTCAGTTCGTCAGCGGCTTTCTCGGTGAAGGTGATCGCTGCGATGTTCTCCATGGCCACGCCGTGGTCGAGCAGAGCCAGCACCCGCTCGACCAACGCGGTGGTCTTGCCCGATCCGGCACCGGCTTCCACGAACAGGGTCGAGTCCAAATCGGCGGTGATGGTGTGCCGATCGGCTTGATCTCGCGCGGCTCGGGATTGCTCAGAATCTGCCATCGTCAACCCACCTCCTCGCTGGAATCATCCTCGGGGGGCTCGGCCAGGTTTCGGTAGCCGGCCAGCTCAGCTTGGTGCTGCATGCGCTCCCATTTCCGGCGCCGGTCCTCGGTGCCGAGACGGTCGACGTTGCAGAAATCGCAGTACTGGCTGTACGGGCCCTCGGTTTGGCCGGGCTGAGGGCGGTCGCAGAACACGCCGGCGCCGATGCCCTCGGTGATGATGCTCAGCGCGTCACGGAAATGGCTGAGAACGCTCTCGTCCAGAGAGTAGCCGCAGGTCTTAAACTCCTGTTCGCCGGTGACAAACCAGTACTGGGCCCGCACCGGGACATCGGAGTCGGCCAGGCCGTCTTGTGCCGCCAATGCGTACACCGGAAGTTGGAGCCGGGTGCCCCGCTGGACCGGGTCCCAATTCTTGCTGCCTTCGTCTAGTCCTTTGTAGGGGTCGGCCTTGCCGGTTTTGTAGTCGGTAACCAGTAGGCCTCCCTCCCCCTGGTCGACCCGGTCGATCTGGCCCCGGAACCGCACCGACCTGCCTTCGGGCAGATCCACATCGAGGGCCTCATGGTCGCCGGGCTTGCTTCCGCCCATTCCGAATGCCAGCTCGCTGGCTGCGGGAGCGACGAGACGCTCTTGGCGGAGCTCGTTGTCCTCTCGCAGGAAACGGTCCAAGTCCGCCATGATTCGGCCGCGGTCGTGGTGCCAGTACACCGGGGTGCCGGTCAATCCCTTGGACTCGGCCTCGGAGCACACCTGCTCTCCGATCTCCAGCAAGCGGTCGTGCTGCTCGGCGCTCCAGGGCTGGCCGGGAGGCGGCACTTGGCCACTGTCCAATTGCTCCCTCATGAATTTGTCCAGGGCCTTGTGTACTAGCGAGCCCTTCTCGAGGGCGGTAATGGCCACCAACTCCTCGGGCTGCTCCGCGGTCTGCACTCCCAAGATGTGCTTGAAGAGGTAGCGCATTGGGCAGTCCGCCCACGCCTCCAGGCTGGTGGGCGACATCACGCTCTCGGTCAGCTCGGAAAGGTCGAGGGCGCCCAAGTTGCCGTCGAAGCGGGTGAACCGGTCAGAGGCTCGGGCCGCGGCCAACTCGGCCCCTCGGGCCAGCGCCGGGTCGGCGGGAAGCTCCTGGTGGTTGGTACCTCCAGGAGGGGTCAGTACCCGCAACCGGAATTCCTGATCGGTGACCGGGAATTCGGAGGCGAGAACCCGGCCGGAGAAAGAGGGAACGTGCTCGTACCAATCGCAGAATTCTTCGCCGGCAAGGAGTTCGAGATTGGCGCTGTCCACCCGGCGGCCGGCCAGGGCAGTGGCGGTGTCGAGCAGCCAGCGCGATGGGTGCTGCTCGGATGCCCGCCGAGAGTCTCCCCGGGCGTACACCAGGGTGGTAGATCGGGCAGAGGCCAGCGCGGTGAGGAAGCTGCGGTGCTGGTCGTGGTGCTGGTCGGCCAGCAGCGACAGGTCGTCTCCGACCGCCTTGCGCTCTCGGTCAGGCAACAGAGGATCGTCGGCGGGACTGTGGGGGAAGATTCCCTCGGCCATGCCAATGATGATCAGACGGTCGAGTTCCATGCCCAGCGGGTCGCCCACCCCGCCGACAAGCACCCCCCTTCCCAGGGTTCCCTCCCGTGCTGCGGGGGCGCTCAAGGCCGACACCAGCGTGGGCAAGAACGCACTGGTACGAGGACGTCCTTCGATGTCTTCGAGCCCGCCTAGGCGGGCCACGGTATCCCGGATGGACTTGGCCGCCTGTCTCTCGGATTCGGGCCAGTCGTCGTCAGGCGTTTCGCCTCCCAAGTAGTCGTCGATGAGGCCCTCGACCCAGCTCTGCCAACTCTTCCAGGTAGTTGGCGCGGGGCTGGGGGAGAGGTCGCGTTCTAGGCGAGCCATGAACTGGGCCAGCGAGTCGGCGTGGGCTGCCTGGCGGTTCAGCCACTCCACTCGGCCGTCGGTGCCGTCGGGATCATTCTGTTGGTCTGCCGCTTTTTCCCGAAGCTCATCGGCATGGTGGCCAAGGCGCATCTGCCACTGATCGGGGCCCCGGGCCACGCCGGCGCGGCGCGACACCCGCTCCCAGGCCATCACCGGTGCGGGCTGGGCATCGGCTATCTCCTGTGATGAGGGGTCGGAGCCGGGATCGACGGTAAGGAAGGCCGCCGACAGCAGGGCGAACATCTCGTCGCGGCGAAAGTCGCGGTTCTTCAGGTTCAGCAGGGCCAAAAGCCCCCGACCTGTCAGGGAGTCGGCCAGGGTGCGCCCGCTGGGGCCGCTGACCCCGATACCGGCCGCTTTCAACTGCTCCTGCACTTGTCGGATGACGGGAGGCCCGCCGCCGCTCAGCACGGCGATGCGGGCCAGCGGAATGCCCTGTCGAGCCGCCTCCAGCACCTCCCGCACGGCTACCCGGACTTCCTCGGTGGCAGTGGCCACGGTGATGATCCGCTGGCCATGTGGGGGGGATGTGGCGGCCATCGCGTCCAGTGTCCCGCCCATGCGAAGCACGGAGGCCGCAACCGGCGCATCGGCCTGGTCGTCTCCGGTGATCCCTGCGATCACCACAATCGGAACCTTCTCGGCTACCGCCGACATCAAACGTCCCTGCGATTTAGTGACCCGCTGGGGCAGATACACGATCACGGGGCCGAATTCCCTCAGGACCTCGTCGCTCGTCTTGGACTCCAGTGCCCCGACGGCGAGGTCGACCAGGTCTTGCCCGTCGTACCACTTGTCGCGCAACTCGCTTCGGACGTAGCGGCACAGGCGAACCACATCGGCGGACCGGGGGCTCTGCTCGGCCAGTTTGTCGAGATCCCCGTCGGACACATCGCGCAGATCCCGATACGACCGCACCAATGCCTGCTCGGTGGCCGGGTGGTGGGCTGAGGCCCGGAACAAGCCGGGATCGGCGTCCAGCGCTCTGCGCATGGCCACTCCGATTTCCAAGTCTGACAGCGGCATTCGTCCGCCCTCGTCTTGTGGGCCCGTCTTCGGTGCACCAAGCCGCTTGGCGAGATCGAAGAGCTTGAGGAAGTCCACCGAGGCAATTCCCCGGCCCTTAGCCCCCAACGTCCGTCGAGCCCCCAGCCCAGCGACATTGGTGGGCACCACCACCGTGACCGGTGCCAGCGGGTCGCCGTTTTTGATCGCGGCGATCTGCTCGCCCAACCGCTCAGTGGCGGGCGGCCCATACGGGGTGCAGATCACCTCGATACCCACGGCCAAGACTCTAGAGACCCCCAGTGACAGTTCCTCAGGTCTGGTGCATCAACGGGCTTCGACGCCCTGCCGAACCCCTCCGCGCCCCCGCCTGCGGTAAATATCAATCATCTATATTTACCAAAGCTAAGAATAGATGATTGGCTTAACGCTTTGTTCTGGAATACATTAAAGAAATAACCCGGAATCAACGACGTGCATTAATTCCATTCGTTGGATGATCCGGATGGTAGCAAGAATATCGTGGTTGGTCCCCAACGGTGGACCTTCGGAAAATCCAGCCGTCTTGGCAGAACAACTCGTTGTCTAACTGCCGCATCCTTGCACCGCCGTAACCGCGGCATCCTCTCTCTCGGAAACTCCATTCGCAACCGTATAACTCACTTTGCAGCCGCGCCACTTCATTAGTGTCTTCCGGATGATTGTGGCACTGCCTGTATACTCCCTCCCAGAATCCGCAAGCAGCTATGAATTCACTGATTCTCAAACTCTCAGACCAAGCCTCCTCGTTGGGGGGGACTGGGCCGAGATTCTCGGGGATGGCGGGCGTCGGTGTAGTGGTGCCTTGGCATCCATCTGGAACGAGCTCAGTGTCTATATCGAACTGGCAGCGGTAGATATTCAATAGTGCTTCTTGATCGGCGATCAATTGATCGCGAACTGCTATATCCCGGGCAGTGGGGGTACCGGAGAATTGTCCGGGTTTTTGGGGCGGTAGAGCTGGGAAGCTGTTAGAGCAACCGCTGGGCACTACCTGGGTGTCCACGCCGAACATACACCGATAAGTATTCAGCAGAGCTTCTTGGTCGGCGATCAATTTGTCGCGTACTTCTATGTCGTGGAGGGTTTGGGCCGAAGCGGTCGGTGCGGTGAAAAGGGCCAGACCTCCGACCACCAGTCCAAGCACCAGTGCCAACCCAACCCGCCGATGAGCTCTGCCGGTGCTCCAGACCATCGCCGCACAATAGCCCAGCCCGCCGCTACCGCTGGACCTGGCCTCTTCGCCCTTGGACTGCGCCGCTGACCACGCGAAGGCCGATCAGGGGCCGGTAGGAGGACTCAGGGGCCGAGGAGGGCTGCGGGGATGACGGCGATGCCGTCGTTGCGGCGGTAGGCGGATGGTCCAGTGTTGATGATGGCCGCATCGAGGAGGTCGTCGCCGATCTCGCCGCGCAGCCATTTGAGGTGGCGCACGTCATTGTTGCTCACTGTTCGGGAGAGCTTGGTTTCTATGGCGACGATCCGGTCGTCGGGACGGGCGACGATGAAGTCGATTTCCCGGGTGTTCCCCTGCTTGCGGAAATGGCTCACGGAAGCCTCTGAGGCTTGGGCGTATACCCGGAGGTTGAGGGCCATGAGCGACTCGAACAGATGGCCGAGCAGCGAGCCATCGCGGGCCATGGGCGGCCCCGCGGTCTGTCCGTCGACAAGGGCGTCGGCGCTGATGCCCAATAATGCGACCGCCAGCGCGGGATCAGCGAGTTGGTGCTTCGGTCCACTGGTCAGCTTGGCCAGGCGGTTTCGGGTGGGCAGCCAGGCTGGAACCGGGTCCAGCACCCAAATCCGCTCAAGCGTGTCGCTGTACGGAGCAGTGGATTGCCGGCTGGGTTTGTCGCCCTGCCCACTAGTGGCGGCATCGCGGATGACCTCGTAGGAGGCGGTGGTGGAGGAGGCTGCGGCATAGGCGGTCATCCATCGTTTGAGTGCCCCTGGATTGCGAATCGATCGCCCAGCATCGGCGAAATCGGTGTCGATGATTCGGCTCACATAGCCGTTTAGGGCGGCTCGGGTGCCTCGGCGAGATGAGTGCGGCATGCCGGGGAATCCTCCGGTAGTGATTGCTTCCACATAGTCAACGAGCCCGGCTTCGGTGTTCCCGCCGATCCTGGGAAGCGAGCCGGTAAGGAGGGACGACAGACTAACCGTCGGGGTCTGGAAGACCGGATTCCACCACCGCTCGACGAGGGACATGGGACGCATCCGGACGCTGATGATGCGCCCCGCCCCGGAATGGGTGGGGCGAGTGGAAGGCGACGCCGACCCGGTGAGAATGAACCGGCCTGGGCGACGATCGGCATCGACGGCGCGTCGGACCACATCCCATGAGGGGGGATAGCGCTGCCACTCGTCGATCACCGTCAGGCCCTGTGAGGTGGTCAGACGCTGTGGATCGGCGGCAAGCGCTTCGAGCACACCGGGGTCGTCTAGCTTGAAGACCGTGTTGGCCCTCTGGAGCGCGGTAGTGGTCTTTCCCACGCCGCGGGGTCCATCCAGGCTGACGGCGCTCAGGTCGGCAAGGAGTTCGCCGAGCTCTGTGTCGACAATTCTTGTCGAGTAGTCATTTGGGTTCTGGGTCATGGCCCTTCCCGTGGAGACGACGGTCTGTCCAGTCGTTATATTACAACTTCTCGACTAAATATAGTACAATATCTCCACTAAGTGTGTAACAAGATCTCCGATTGTAATCGAGTCAGGGGCGGGCTAGATGGGCGTGGGCGAGGTGGCCCGGGGACGATCACCGTAGGTCTGACGGCATCATTTTCTGGCTTGGAGGGCGCCATTGAATTGGTTCAATCGGGTCGGGTCGATGTCCGGTCGAAACCCGCTGTGATGAGGCTCCACGCGGTACGCGGACAGAGGGCTGGGGGTCCCGAGGGAGAGGCCATATCGCAGCGTGTCGTTGACAACTTGGTTGAACGGCTGTTCCAGTTGGCGGGCTCGCTGCTTGAGGGCTGCAGCGAGATCGTCGTCGAGGGTCAGAGTTGTCCTCATATGGACAACATGATGCGTCGCAAGCTCGATTACAAGGTGGTTTTCGTTGTTGGGTGTCGTTGGTGTCGGTAGGGTGGTGGTCACCACGTGTGGGCGGTGTGTCGGTCCTCCTTTGAGATTGCTGGATAGGAGAGGCTGGGTATGCTTGTGGATGAAGCAAGGCGTTTGGCGTTGCTGAGCCGTTTGAGCGAGGTGCTGGGTGAGGAGGAGGCGAGAACGTTGATCGAGTGTCTGCCTCCTGTGCGCTGGGAACATCTCGCCACCAAAGACGATGTCAAGGCGAGCGAAGACCGGATTCGCACCGAGATGAACGGCAAATTCGCCCTGGTCGACGCAGAATTCGCCAGGGTTCATACCCGTATCGACGGACTAGAGCACAAGATGGACGCCGGATTCGAGAGTCTGCGAGGCGAGTTTGCGCTTCAGGTTGCCAAGCTGACCCGGACGATGGTGTTCATCATGTCGGGGTTCATGTTGACGATCTGGGGCACGATGCTTGGCATCGGGCTGACGTAGCTGCCCTTCGGGTGAGTAGCGGGCTCCATCCGCAGCCGGTCAGATGGCTTGGGCGTACACGGCGTAGAGGGGGTCGCCGGGTGTGCCCGGGGGGATGCACTGCTTGATCACCGGCTCGGCCCATCCGTCGGCGGCTTCGAAATAACGGCGGACGATTTCTAGGTGTCCCTCGTCGTCGGCGTAGAGCCAGCCTCGGATGGCTTTGGTGGGGAAGCACCGATTGGAGAACGAGACTACGAACAAGCCGCCGGGGCGCAGTACGCGGGACACGTCGGTGAACACCTCTATCGGCTGGGTCAGGTAGTCCACCGAGACACAGCAAGTGGCAGCGTCGAAGGAGTCGTCGCCAAAGGGGAGTCGCGGGGTGTCGTTGAGGTCGTGAATGAGCCACTCGTGGGCCTGGGGGTTGGCAGCCAGTTCGACCTCGTTCATTCCTAGGGCCACTAGCCGGGCCGGGGGGTCGATGAAGTGCGAGATCCACGACGACATCAGATCGAGTACCTCACCGGTGAGCTCCAACTCCTGGTACAAGGCGCCGACGGCGGCGATGGCCTGGTCGTCTATGTGGGTGACCAGGCGGGGTGGTGAGTAGAAGAAGTGGTCGGGGCTGGGATCAGCCCGATCGAAGAAGCCCGGTGGGAACACGAGGTGCTGAGCGTAGACGCACAATGCGCAGCACGTGATGGAGGGGCTTAGCCTGGGCGGGTGAGCGAGTTGGATCGTGAGCTGCTGGGGTGGGTGGAAGAGTGCTGCGGTAGAGGGGTTGCGGATGCGGTTCGCATTCCGGGGGGCGCTTCCCGCCAGGCGTGGGTAGTAACGCTGGATGACGGGGGGCGGCGGTTCTTGCGGATGGATGCAGGAATTTCGGCGCTCTCCGCGGTGGGCTACGACCTGGCTCGAGAGGCTCGGGCCTATCAGTGGCTGACCGACAAGCCGGTGCGAGCGGCCGGATTCTGCGGAGTCAGCGCAGACGGGCGGGCGCTGCTGCTGGACTTTGTTGAGGGGTCGCCGGGTCAGCTGGACGACACTGCTTTGGCCAAAGACTTCATGGAGCAGGTCAATGTTCTTCATGCTCTTGATCCGCCGGATGATCTGATCCTGGACGATCTGGCATTGTGGACCCAGCTCTATCGGGAGCATTGCCCGGAGTCCGATCCGCTGATTGAGCAGGGCTTGCGCCAGCTGGCCGAAATGGCGCCCGGGCCCCCGGAGAGGGCAGTGCTGGTCCACGGCGACTTGGGTCCAGGCAATGTGCTGCACGACGGCCGCCAGGTGACCGGGCTGTGCGACTGGGAGCTGGCCCATGTGGGCGATCCCATGGAGGATCTGGCCTGGATCACCGTGCGGGCCATGCTCACTCCGTTTGTGGACATCGAAACCGCGTTCGGGTGGTACGACGGCCCTGTTGACGCTGAGCGAGTGCGCTACTGGCAGCTGGCCTGCCAGATTCGCAACCTCATCGGCCTTGGTGTGACCGGGGCGGCGGGCGGAGACATGGGCATGGGCATGCTGTTTTCCACCCTCCACCGCCGGGTAACCGCTGAGCTGCTGTGCGAGATCCTCGGAGTGGTGCCCGAGCCCGTTGACGTGCCGGAGCTGGCCGACACCGGTGCCAGCGCGGTCTACTCAGCAGTGCTCGGCGACCTGCGCACAGTGATCGCCCCCGCGCTGGAGGGATATGCCGCGGCCCGGGCCAAGTCGGTGGCGCGGCTGGTGCGCTACCTCGACATGGTGAACCGCATCGGTCCGGCGCTCGCCGACCAAGACCGGATCGACCGGGATCGCTTCG
This sequence comes from Acidimicrobiia bacterium, assembly GCA_022827725.1. Classification (GTDB taxonomy): domain Bacteria; phylum Actinomycetota; class Acidimicrobiia; order Acidimicrobiales; family Bin134; genus Poriferisocius. The sequence goes on along the minus strand of JAJEIJ010000053.1, from coordinate 54,654 downwards.
ATATGGACGACGACGGCGAGGCCGCCCACTATTGGGCCCGGGCCACCCAGCGGGAGGAGGCGCTCATGCGCCCGGCCATGGGCCGTCTCGCCGGAACGCAGTTGGCTCGGATCTAGTCGACGGCCTTTTCGGCTTGGGCGATCCGTTCGAGGGCGGGGGCATCGGATCGCAGCTTGCCGATCTTGTCGCGGTGGAGCACCTCGGCGGTGCCCTCAGGGCATTGGGCGACGAAGGGGCACCAGCCGCACAGCGGGCCGGCAGAGGCTTCGAACTCTTGGGAGATGCAACTCTCCATGATGGCCAGCCAGGTGGTCCGCAGCTCGTCGACTGCTTCGCCGAGGTTCTCGTCGGTGACTTCCACCTCCACCGCCTTTTGGCCCAGGTAGAGAAGCTGCGCCTTGGCTGGTTTGCGGCCCTCCAACTCAGTGAGCGCAGCGGCGTACAGCAGCATCTGGGTGGCGTAGTTGGTGGAGAACCGCTCGGAGGGGGCCTTGCCCGACTTGTAGTCGGTAACCACCAAACCGTCGTCGGTCTGATCAACCCGGTCGATGATGCCCCGGAACGGAACCCCGTTGATCTCCACTCTCACGTCCTGTTCGGTGGAGGCGACCGTCACCTCGCGGGGGTCTTCTAGATCCCACAGCCCCTCGATGGCCTTCCAGCCGTTCCACCGAAATTTCAGGCTGGCTTCGTCGTCCAGATCCAGTCCCTGGTAATCCCGGCTGTTCTCCAACTTGGGCCATAGCTCGCGGGCCAATTCCTTGGCCCGGTCTACCGTGCGGTTCTCCACTGGCTCTTGCATCAGCTTCTCCAGCACCATGTGGGCGAACGTGCCGGTGACCGCGGGCTCGCCGGGCGGGTCGGGCAGGCGGTCGACGTAGCGGAACTTCCAGCGCCGGGCGCACTCCCGGTAAGACGACGCACTGGAGGGGGACAGGTGCTTGGGGACGTAGCGCTCCGGGATCTCCATGAGTTTGTCGCTGGCGGGCTCTGCGGCGGGTTCGGCCTGTTCGACGGGATCGGTCATGGTCATGTCTGTTTACCTGATTTCTCTCATGGCCGTCAGTAATCGAGGGCGTCGCGGTCAACCAGTTCGCTGTGGGCGATGAGGAAGTCCTTGCGGCGGCTCACATCTGATCCCATCAGGGTCTCGAACATCTCCTCGGCCTTCTTCACGTCGTCGAGGGTGAGCAGTCGCAGCGTGCGGGTTTCGGGGTCGAGGGCGCACTCGGCCAGCTCGTCGGTGTCCATCTCTCCCAGCCCCTTGAACCGGGACCACCGGATGTTCTCCGCCTTTCGATTGCCCTTGGCCAGCTCGGCGGTTTTCTCGTCCCGTTCGGCATCGGACCACGCCCGGTAGGTCTGATCGCCCACCTTGGCGGTGTATAGCGGGGGTTGGGCGGCGTACACCCTTTTTTCTTCCAGCATCGGGCGCATGAAGCGGTGGATGAGGGTGAGCAGCAGGCAGCGGATGTGGCTGCCGTCCACATCGGCGTCGCACAGGATCACGATGCGGCCGTATCGGGCTTTGTCGATGTCGAAGTCGTCGCCCGAGCCCGCCCCCATGGCGGTGAACAGGGCTTGGGCCTCGGCGTTGTCCAACACCTGCTTCACCGACGACTTGGCCGCGTTCACCACCTTGCCCCGCAAGGGCAGGATGGCCATGTTCTCGGAGTTGCGTCCCGCCTTGGCCGGGCCGGCAGCCGAGTCGCCCTCTACCAGAATCAGCTCGGACTCCGGGCCGTGGACCCGGCAGTCGGCCAGTTTGTCGGGCATCCCGGTGGAGCCCAGAGATGCGGCCCGCCGCTTGTTCTCCAAGGTCTGGCGGGCCGACACCCGGCTCAGCACCGCATCGGCGATCTTTGATTGCAGGGCGGTCACGTGGCTCTTGGGGCCGGTTTGGAACCAGCTCTCCAACCCGTCTTTGAGCACGTTGTAGACGATGGACTGCACCGGCGGCGTGCCCAGCTCCTGCTTGGTCTGGCCCCGGAACTGCGGCTCGGGCAGGGTGACTTTGACCGCGGCCACCAAACCCTCCTGCACGTCTTCGCGCTGGGCCCGGTCGTTGCCCTGCTTGGCCAGGCGGGCCAGCTTCTTGGAGTCGGCCAGCAGGCTGTCGTTGACCGCCCGGGTCAAAGCCCGCTCAAAACCGGTCAGATGGGTGCCGCCGTGGGGGGTGGGGATGGTGTTGACAAAGGTGACCACCTTTGTGTCGTAGTCCTTCACCCAGCGCATGGCGATGTCCACCTGGCACTGCCGGGTGACCACGGTCATGGCCCCGTCCACCGGCACCTTCTCCTCGAACTCCTCTTCTCCCGGGATGGAGATCACCTCGGTCACGGCCTCGGAGGCTGACAGGTAGCCCACCAGGTCGGCCAGTCCCCCGTGGGAGATCAAATCGACCGGTTCGTTGTCGTGGCTCCGGCGCTTGTCCTCCAGCCTGATTCGCAGTCCGGGCACCAGGAAGCAGGCCTGCTGGGCCCGCTGGCGGATGGTTTCGAAGTCCACCGCGGCGTCGGGGTCGAACATGTCCCGATCGGGCCAGAACCGGATGCGGGTGCCGGTTTTGCGGGTGGAGCGGACCCGCCGCAACTTGCTGCCCTTGGCGAATTTGTCGCCGTCGAGCTGTCCCGCCTTCTGCTTTGCGAACCAGAGCTGCCAGGTGGCGCCATCGCGGTCCACCTCGGCCCGGAGCCGGGTGGACAGGGCGTTGACCACCGAAGCGCCCACTCCGTGCAGCCCGCCGGAGGCGCCGTACACCCCGCCGCCGAACTTGCCGCCAGAGTGCAGCTCGGTGAGCACCACCTCAAGGGCCGACACTTTCTTGGTGGGATGGGGGTCAATCGGGATACCCCGGCCGTTGTCGCTCACCTCCACCGAGTTGTCGGCGTGGAGGGTCACGTCGATGCGGGTGGCGAATCCGGCCCCGGCCTCGTCCACCCCGTTGTCAATCAGCTCCCACACCAGGTGCATGAGACCGTCGCTTCCGGTGCCCCCGATGTACATGCCGGGCCGCTTGCGGACGGCTTCCAACCCCTCGAGGGTGACGATGTCGGAGGCTTCGTAGCTGCCGTTGCCGCTTCCCCCATTGGGAGGGCTGAACAAGTCGGCCTTCTTGCCCCCGGCGCGGGTGGTCTTGGTCACCATCGGGGCATCCCCACGCTCAAGACCACCGCGTGGTCGGCGTCACCGTTCTCCAAGGGAAATGGCACCGGGGCCTTGGCCGGCTTGCCGTTGTCGTCCACTTCGGCCAGAAGATCGGCGGCCGGGGCGATCACGGCCATGGCCAGCGGCTCCCCCCCGCCCAACTGGGTGCCCACCCCGTCGCGCCCGGTGGCCGGGATGTCGGTTACCGGGGTGATGGCCACCGAGCCGTCTTTGCCTACCAAGATCACGGCCTCGTCGCCCGCCACACCGGCGGCGGCGATGATCCGGTCGCCGTTCTTGAGCTTCATGCCCCTGACTCCCGATGCCCCCCGCCCCTGGACGGAGACTGATTCGATCGGGGCCCGCAGCGCTCGACCGTGGGCGCTGACCAACACCATCTCGGCGGTGTCCGGCGCAGAGAACGCGGCCTCCACCTTGTCGTTGGGCTTCAGCTTGATGACCTGCTTGGCCGCCCGGCCCTTGTCGGCGTCAGACAGGTCCACACGCTTGACCGTGCCGCCTGCGGTGACCAGGGCCAGCGGATCACTGCCGGGCAGCACCAGGGTGAGCACCGCCTCGCTGCGAATTGTTCCGAACACCTCGGAAGCTCCCGCGCCCCGGCTGCGCCCCGACACCTCGGGAATGGCTGAAACCGGCGAGGCGATCACTCGACCGGCCGAGGTCACGGCCAGCACGGTGTCGCCGAGGTCGGCCTCCACCGATGCGGTCAACAAGTCGTGGCGCCCGAACTGCGATCGCCGCCGCCCCCCGACCGACGCCCGGCCCACAATGCCGGTGGTGGACAGGGTGACCACGCAAGGCCCCTCGGCTTTGGGGGTCAGCTCCTCTACCGGAGTGGCCTCGTACACCGGGGCGTCTTGGTGGGCCACGATCTCGGTTCGGCGATCCTGCCCGAATTGCTCGACCAACTCGTCCAGTTCCTTCAGCACCACCGTGCGCTGGCGCTGATCAGAGCCCAGCAGCTTCTCCAACTCGTCGATCAGGGCGATCAGCTCGTCGCGCTCGTCGATGATCTTCTGCTTCTCCAGCGCAGTGAGCCGCCGCAGCTGCATGTCCAGGATGTGGGCGGCCTGGACCTCGGTCAGATCCAGGGCGTCTTGCAAGCGCTGTCGGGCCTCGGCGGCGTCGTCGGACCCCCGGATGATGGCCACCACCTCATCGATGTTGTCCAGGGCGGTGATCAGCCCCTCCAGGATGTGGTGGCGGTCGCGGGCCCGGCCCAGGCGGTACCGGGTGCGCCGCACCACCACGTTCAGGCGGTGGTCGATGTAGTGGCGGCACAGGTCGTAGAGGCCCACGGTGGTGGGCACCCCGTTCACCAACACCACGTTGTTCACCGCGAAGGTTTCCTCCAGTGGGGTGAGCCGGAACAGGTCGTAGTACAGCTTCTCGGGCTCCACATGGGGCTCGCACTCGATGAGGATGCGCAGGCCGTGGTGGCGGTCGGAGAGGTTGCGGGCATCATGGATGCCGGGCAGCTTGCCGTCGACGATCAGGTCGTTGATGCGCTTCACCACCTTCTCGGGCCCGACCATGAAGGGGAGCTCGGTAACCTCGATGCCCTTGCGGCTGCGGGTGAGCTTCACCGGCGCCATCTTGGCCTGGACGCGGATCGAGCCCCGCCCGCTCTCGCAGATCTGGCGCAGCCCGCCCTCCTCGGAGTCGATGGCCATCCCCCCGGAGGGGAAGTCGGGACCGGGCAGCACATCGAGCAACTGGTCGATGGTGGGCTTGGGCCGGCGTTTGGTCATCACCAGCCGAATGGCATCGGCCACCTCCCGCAGGTTGTGGGGGGCCATGTTGGTGGCCATGCCCACCGCGATACCGGTGGTGCCGTTCACCAGCAGGTTGGGCAGCCGGCCCGGCAGGCACTCGGGCTCGGTGCTGTCGCCGTCGTAGGTGGGCCGGTGGTCCACGGTGTCCTCGTCGATCTCGGCCAGCATCTCCATGGCGGCGTCAGCCAGGCGGCACTCGGTGTAGCGGGGAGCGGCCGGGGGGTCGTCGAGGGTGCCGAAGTTGCCGTGGGGGTCGATCAGGGCGATGGGTCGGGAGAACTCCTGGGCCAGCCGCACGAGGGCGTCGTATATGGCGGCATCGCCGTGAGGGTGGTACTTGCCCATGGTGTCGCCCACCACCCGGGCGCTCTTGCGATGGGGCCCGTCGGGGCGGATCCCCATGTTGAGCATGGAGTAGAGGATGCGGCGCTGTACCGGCTTCAGCCCGTCGCGGGCATCGGGAATGGCTCGGGAGGTGATGACCGACAGTGAGTAGGCCAGAAACGACTCCGACATCTCCTCGTCCACCGGTACAGGCACGATCTCGCGGGCAAAATCGACATCGGTGTCGGGGTTGTTTATTTCGGCGTCGAACAGGGTCTTTGATCGCTGGGGCATGATTGCCTTAACGGGTTTTCGTAGGGGGAAGTTGGAGTGGGCGAGGCCCAATTAGACGGTACCCGTCCTGGGTGACAGTTGAGCGGAAATCGGCAGCTTACAGTCAGATTTTCGGGATCCGAGCGCGGCTGAGCCGCACCGTTTGGCCGAAGGAGCGGAGAGCGGCCCGCAGCGCCCGCCATCCGAGGATCGACACCACTCCGGTAGTGCGGTCTTGGTGGGGCACCGGCACCTCGGCCATGCGGGCTCCGGATCGGGCCAGCATGCCTGAGAGCACCACGTTGGGGGCGAAGGTGTCGTCGGGAATGGGGGCCAGCAGCGGGGCCAGGACAGAAGAGCGCATCAGCCGGTAGGGGCAGTTCACGTCGGCCAGGCGGCAGCCGAACGCCGCCCGGGCGGTGATTCGGGCCGCCCGGGTGATGGCCCGCCGGCCCGCCGACTGGTTCCGGTTGGTGCGAATGCCGATCACCGCGTCCACGTCGTGGCGGAGCTCCCATAGCTCGCCAAACGAAGCCGCCGGCATCTCGTCGTCGGAGTCGGTCTGGAACACCCACTCGGCGGTCACCGCTCCCCGCCGGTAGCCCCGCAGAATGGTGGGCCCGTGGCCGCTGTTGGGCTTGGCATCCACCACCAAGCGAGGATGGCGCTCAGCCACCGCCCGCAGAACCTGCTCGCTGGCGTCGGTGGCCCCGTCCACGATGGCGACGAGCTCGTAGTGGATCCCCAGCCCGTCGAGAACCTCAAGCCAGCTCTCGGCCACCGAGCCGACGATCTCCTCCTCGTTGTACACCGGCATGACCGCGCACAGATCAAGCCGGCCGGCCGCCTCGGCGCCGACCGCTCCAGTGTCGGTCACTCTTGAGTGCTCTGGGCCAGAAGCTGCGCTTCCTTCTCGGCGAGGATGGCGCCGCTCAGGTCGTAGCGGATGGCGGCGGTGTTGGGCTCCGGGCCGGCCCAACCGGGCAGCAGGACCCGCTCGTGGCAGAAGAACTGGGCCTCGATGTTGGTGCCGTTCAGCTCCGCGGCCTCGGGATCGGTGGCCAGCCACGCCACCACCGCGCCGATCACATCGGCGGGCTGGCCGGTGTCCTCGAAGCCGAACTGGGCCATGTCTTGGGCGATGCGCTCGGTGGAGATGTAGCCCGGCTGCACGTTGAAGGTGTTGATGCCCTGGGCGCCGTGCTCCGCGGCCAAGAACCCGGCCACCCGGTGAAAGGCGCCCTTGCTGATGCCATAGCCCATGCCCCAGCCCCCGTCGCCCGCCGCCTCGGTGGGATCGGCGTAGCCCGAGGCCGAGGTGATGTTCACCAGGGTGCCGCGGCCCCGCTCGATCATCTGGGGCAAAAGCGCCTTGATGAGCACCAGCGGGGCCAGGCAGTTGGCCTTCAGGTGGTGATCGAGCAGCTCAATCGGGGTGTCGAGCAGGCGGTCCATGTGGCCGGGCCCGATATAGCGCCCGTTGTTCACCACCACGTCCACCCGCCCCCACTGCTCCAACACCGTGGCCGCCGCGGCCTCCAAGGAGTCGAAGTCCAACAAGTCGGCTGCCACGATCAGCGCATCGCCCCCGGCCTCTGCCACCAGCGCGGCAGTGGCCGACAGGCTGCCGGGCAGCGGCGAGGTGTCCGACCGCCTCACCGTGGACGAGTGCTCCCGCTGCTCTCCGTCCTGAACCGTCCGAGCCGACACCGCCACATCAAAGCCCGCCCGGGCCAAATGCACCGAGCAAGCCTTCCCAATCCCCCGGCTAGCCCCGGTCACAAACGCCACTGGTCGATCACCCATGGCTCGTAGTCTGCCCGCTCACGTCCTGTGACTGCTCGTCGAGCCAGGATGGGTGCTCTCAGCTCCCGCCATGGTGATCGCCTGCCCCCTCGATGCCGACGGCTCCCCTGGGCGCGGTCGGCTCGGCTGTGGTGGGCGTCGTGGTCCTAGGCGTGGTCGGCCATGGAGCAGCCGACGAGCCGCCTGGGGCCGACGTCAAGCACGACGGCGAGGCGCGGCCAGCTTCGCCACCTTGGGCCTGCGCCCCCGGGCGTCGGCCCCCGCCTGCGCCGCCTCGGCACAATAGGCCCCGGGCCCGCCGCGCCCCAGCTCGCGCTGAACCGTGGTGGGATGGCGGCCCAGCCGCCTCGCCGTCTCCGCGGCGCTGCACCCCGCCCGCGCCATCTCCTCTATCCGGACACACTCCTCGAAACAAAGCCGCCGTGCCATACTGGAAACCTCCACCGGTTGGTTGTCGCCAACACACCGGCCATCATGGCCGATCCGCTGCAACCACCGGTGGAGTCCGCCGGGATACTCAGGAACTCTCGTCTTGATACTTGTGTATTCATCAATTACTAGACGTTCTAGGGCGCGCTCAACGTCGTGCTGCTCGCCAGCTTTATCCTCACAAACTGGGGTGTGATGATTCCCAGCTTCGTCGCCTGAACAAGGTCTCTCTGCTGGGGCAGTCCGTGTTGGGATGTGGCTGTTTGATTTGACGGCGGGGGGGGGGTCTCCTACTATTTGTATAGGCCATGAAGCGATTTTTCGTTGTCGTGGCCGTTTCTTTTTGCTGGGCGCTGACCGCCCTCGCGAGGGCCAAACCCTTTCTTGGTTCCCTTCGGGTGTGGCCGCGGGGTCGGGGGGCCGGGAGTGCCCGGCCGCCCGGTGGGGGCCGCCCGAAGTTCTGCTGTTTTGTTGTTCTGTTCGCTGTTTTTTGTATTGCGGTTGCGCTTGTGCCCGCGGTGGCCAGCGCCCATGAGCCTGCTGCCACCTCGGTTCAGGTGCAGACCGGCACCGAGCGGGTCATAACGGGCTACAAGGACGGGAATCGGATAGCCCCGTTCCGCGAGTACCAGCCGACGGGGAAGACGATCACCAAGACGGTGAAGGTTCCCACCCACCACCGCATGTGCTGGACCGCCCAGAACCCTGGGCCGTTCGGCGCGGTGGGCTGCTTCGAGTGGACCACCTACGAGACCAAGACGTATTCCTATAGAGAGTTCGCGTGGGTGGAGGTGTACAACTACGAGCGGGTGCCGGTCTACGCCAACAGGCCGACCTATGAGACCCAGTACAACTGCAACGCCTACCCCGCCCACCGGCTACAGGGCCGCAAGTGCGTACACACCACAACGAGGCCGAAGACCGGCGGCGGCACCCCGCCGGTCACATGCCCCACCGGGCAGTTCCCGACGACGCAGAACCCGATTTGGATAGTTCAAACCTCCAACGGGCCAAGGCACGTCACACAAGAGCAGGTCAGACAAGACCCCGGCATCACCATAAACGGAGAATTGGCCGATTGGGAGCAGGTGAGCAGCAATTGCTACAAGCCCGTGCTTCCGGAAGCGACACAGATAAAAATAGACCTCGGCGGAATAATCAGCACAGTGACTGATCCAATAGCGACCACATGGAACGTCTCTAAAGACAAAGTCGTCGCAGCTTGGACCTATGCAGACAACTTCCTTTACGTGACTTTATGCCAACCATTTGTAGGAGCTGGGTTAGGCGTAACCGCAGGCCAAATAGCAAAAGATATAAAAAGTGTTGCTAGTAAATCTGGGCCTATAAGTTTTGGTGTCGGCGTTGTTATTGAAGCCAGTTGTGTTTTTGAAGACTGGCAAAGGGGCCGATCTTCGGACCAATCCTCGGCCCAGTCTTCGGACCAATCCTCGGCTGGTGCTGTGCGTCCTGTGGGTTTGGTGCTGGTTGGCGGTGACGGGGAGATAGCGGTTTCGTGGACTGCTTCGGCCACGGTGCCCGCCGATGGTTTCGGGTATCGGGTGCAGTGGAAGCAAGCCGCTCAAACCTGGGATCAGGCCGCCAGCCAGTACAAGGATTTGCATTTCGGCTCGAACTTGGCCAAGTGGTGGATCATCGGCTTGGCGAACGGCTCGGCCTACGACGTGCGGGTGGCCGCCTACAACGCCGGGGACCTCTCCGGTTGGACAACCGCCCAGGCCACCCCGGCCAAGCCCGCTCCGGCTGCGGCGTCGGCCTTGTCGCTGGCCGCGGGTGACGGGGAGATAGCGGTTTCGTGGACTGCTTCGGCCACGACACCCGCTGCTGGTTTCGGGTATCGGGTGCAGTGGAAGCTCACAACTCAGGCGTGGGGTGACGCCGCGGCCAAGAGCACGGATTTGGACCACGGCTCGGACCTTGCCACGTCCTACACGATCACCGGGCTTGCGGGCGGCTCGGCCTATGACGTGCGCGTGGCCGCGTTCAACGCCAACGGGTTCTCGGCGTGGATCACCGGCCAGGCCACCCCCACGGCTCCCGCCTATAAGGCCCCGGCGAGCTTGGTCGCCACTGTGAGGGGGTATGCGGCCGAGACCCACCACGGCCAGGACCACGTGGACCGCTGGAACGGCGCTTTGGAGGGGTTGTGCGTTGAGGACTTCCCCGGCATCTCCGCGATGACCTCGGCGCAGGCCCAGGGCCACGCCGACGCCTACTCGAGCTCGCGTTGGAGCCCGGTGGTTGCCGAGCTGAAAAAGGCCGAGGCCGCCAACTGCACAATCGCCGCCAAGCCCGAGCCGAAAGCGGCGGCTCCCGATCCGGCGTCGGGCCTGTCGGTTACAGCGGGCGACAAGCAGATCGCGGTCTCATGGTCGGCGTCGGCCACCGCGCCCGCCGCGGGTTTCGGCTATCGGGTGCAGTGGAAGCTTGTGACCCAAACATGGGGTGACGCCGCGGCGGGGTCCGAGGATTTGGACCACGGCTCGGACCTGGCCACATCGCACACGATCACCGGGCTGGTCAACGGCTCGGCCTACGACGTGCGGGTGGCCGCGTTCAACGCCAACGGCGTCTCAGACTGGATCACCGGCCAAACCACCCCCGCAGCCCCCAAGCCCGAGCCTTCTTTGGCGTTCGACTCTGTTTCGTGCGCGTCGTCGGGCTCGGGCTGGGTTATCTCGGTTACTTGGAGCAAGACCCCCGAAAGCCTCAAACCGGATATCTGGGCGAACGAGGCGAAAAACCGCGGCCACCGCGGCCGCCAAACCGCGGTCGCGGGCACCTCGACGACGTTCGACGTGCCGAACGCCGGTTGGTACCAAGTCGGAATGCAAGCCAAGATCGCCGGAAACAAAAAAGTAGGCGACAGCGAAGCGGTGCGCTGCCGATAGAACCGCACCCCCGCAAAACCCGAAACCGCCGGGGCGCTCTGGGCGCTGTGGTGGCCCTGAGGCCCGCCGGGGCCGCCCTGGGCGCTGTGGTGGCCCTGAGGCCCGCCGGGGGCGCTCAGCGGCGCTGTGGTGGCCCTGGTGGCGCTCTGGGCGCTGTGGGGCCGCTGGGGCCGCTGCGGCGGCTCTCAGCTTTGCTGTGGGTTCCCCGCCCAGCGATAGAACACCCGAGCCCCCGCGGCTAATACATCGCCAGCAAGACGTTGATGAGGAAGTAGAGGGCGGCGTTCAGCAGCCAGCGAAGGCACTTTTGTCGGCGGGCTTCTGGATATTCCGACAGCTTCCCCCAGCCCTTGTGCCGACACCACTTCTCGAAGCCCATCCAGGCAGCGATGAACACGACCACAGCAGGAACCGTAAATACGAAGACGAGAGTGTAGAGGGTGTAGGGGAACTCGGGGTCGGGAAGCATCAGGGCCGCGACGATGTTCGCGGCTGTGATGGACCGGAAGAACCGGGAGCGCCGCAGGTAGAGCATTGCCGGGGTCATGGCGGTGCGGGCTCCCAGCTCTGCGGCGGGCCGCTGATTTACCCGGTTTGGTTTTGGCTTAGCCGCCGGTGGACCACAAAGCAGGCGAGCGCAGCGAGGCAACCGGCCGCCAGCGAAACTACTCCCCAAACGATCACACCCCGGATCAAAAGCCAAGCTGGGATCACAAGAATCCAAAAAATCAGCCCGTACAGCGTGAGGTCGGATTTCAAGATTCGGAGCATCCCGGTTTCTCACTCGGCGGGGGCGTCGCCCGAGCTGCGGCCGCTCTCGGAGTTCCTTGTTCTCAGATACTGCCTTGCCCCAACGAGCACGAGCGCACCAATGCAACAAGCCACCAGATAAACGACTCTCCCAACGGTCACGCCCAAGACAAAGAGCCTGACCACGCCCCGTCCGGCCAAAAATATGAGAAAGGCTCCCACAAGGTTGGATTTTCGGAGCGTCCCGGTTTCGCTCTGCGGGGCCTCGGCCTCTTTCGGCTTGCCGCTTTTGAAGTAGGGGGCTGCGGCCTCGGCGCGTCGCCGGTCCCCCTCCAGGTATTCCCGAGCTGGCCCCAGTGCGGTACCGTCGGGGCGCTGTGGCCGCCCTCGGGTGTATGGTGGGGGGCGTGACCTACCACAACCCCCCACCACACCCCCCCGACAATACGGCATCGCGCTTTGTCGATAAATGCGCCAGGTATTTCGCTGCCCATTGGCGAATGTACGAATTCATCATCGTCAGTACCTTGACGTTCAGGTATTCGTTGAGGTGGTCGCTCGATTGGTTTGTGTCTGCCGGGATGTCCTGGCCAATTGCGTTTGCGTATGCCTTTCTTTTGGGGTTGATGTGCGGCTTGGCTGTGGCTTACGGGGCTTGCTCCCTGACTGCTTGGCTGCTGAACCACCGCGGGGGTCGTAGCCCGCACTCTCCCCGCTAGCTGGGTGCTGCTGTTGCGCCCAGGCTGGGTGCTAGTTAGGACTCCCTGCCAACCTCAGAAAGCCGTGAGTTTTCTCTGCGGCTAGACAAGTTGGTGGGTCGGGTTTTTGCTTGGTTCCCATCGGGTCTGGCCGCGGCTTTCTGAGGTTAGGAAACACCCGACCTAGCCCGATGGGAGCCGCCCGATGGCACGCCGTTTTGCTTTTCTGTTCGCTGTGTCCGCTGCGATTTCGGGACGCCGGCGCGGGGCGAGCCTGGATTCGTTCGGCCGGCGATCGTGGTCACCTCCGATGACGTGCTCGAGTTTCGTCAGCACGCGATCGCAGTTGTGCCCTGCACGACCAAGAGGAGGGGATGGTTGAGCGAGATCGATGTCACCGGATTCGGCGTGGCCCAAGCACACCTACCGACCACCATCAGCGTCGACCGTGTCGTTGAGACAACGGACACGAACGTCGGATCCGTCGCCCTGAAGCAGATCCGGGAGCTCATCGCCGATCTGCTCGGACTCTGACCCTCGAATCGGTCACACGTGGCGGATGTCTACGTCGTGCCAGTCGCTTTTCAGCTCTTCGGGTGGGGCGGGGAAGGCGCCGCGGGCCCACTGGGGGCGGGCGGTGCGGGCGGTGATGAGCCAGCGGTCGTCGAAGCGGGCCACGTCGTCGCAGTAGTGCAAGCCCAAGATGAGGTCGCCCACGTCTGAGTCCTCCGGGCGCATGTGGTAGGCCACGGCCCAGGTCTCGATGTGGCCCTCGTCGGCGCCCTCTTCAAGGTCAATGTACTGGTTGCCCATGAAGTGCTGCGTGGCCTCGAACTTGTGCAGCTCCTCCTCGGTCCAGTCCAGATAGGGGTCGAGGGGACCGGAGATCACCGTTCCGCTGATTTGGCAGTCGGGGTGGAAACTCGACCGAACCAGATCGAAGTCGATGCGGTCGATTCCCCGGGCATACCGCTGGGGAACCTCCTTGATCAGCTCCCGATCCTTCAGCCATCGCACTGTGGTTTCGACGTCCATCTCGCCTCCTTCGACCTGCGCCGGCACATCCGGCGTCGCGCTACGGTTGCCCTCATGAAAGAGCTGATCTATCACCGGCTGTTCTACCCGGCACTGGAGCGGTACGCCAACAGAGAGGCGATCGTCGACGGCGCCTACCGGGCCAGCTTCGCCACCCACGGCGAGCGGGTCACCCGGCTGGCCAACGCCATGGGCAGCGAGCTCGGTGTGAAGAAGGGCGACCGGGTGGCCATCATGGCCCTCAACAGCGCCTCCTACCTGGAGCTATACCACGCCTGCTATCTGGGCGCCGGGGTGGTGAACCCGCTGAATCTGCGGCTGGCCGGCCCCGAGCTGGACTACATCGTGCGGGACTCGGGCACCGAGGTGGCCTTTGTCGACGGCTTCTTCGCCGAGGCATTCGTCAAGGCCATGGAGGCCGCGGGCGACAGCCCCATCCGCAAGGTTGTGCTCATCGGCCCCGGCGACGTGCCCCACGACGTGGCCTACGAGGATCTGGTGGCCGCCGGCGACGACACCGTTCCCCCCGAGCCTGAGGAAGAAGACCCGGTGGTGCTCATGTACACCGGCGGCACCACCGGCCTGCCCAAGGGGGTGCTGCTCCAGCAGCGGGCCGAGATGCTCAACGTGTACCACGTGGCCATCGGGCTAGGGGGCACGAGGGACGACGACGTGTTCTTGAGCCAGACGCCGCTGTTCCACGCCGCGTCGATGGCCAGTTTGCTGGTGATTCCGGCCGCCGGCTCCAAGATGGTGACCATCCCCGCCTTCGATCCCGCCGGGGTGATGAACCTCATCGAGGCCGAGGGCATCACCCAGACGGTGATGGTGCCCACCATGATCGGCCTGTGCATCCAGCACCCCGAGTACCGGCCCGAGCGGCTGGCATCGCTGCGGGAGCTGGTGTACGGCGCCTCGCCGATGCCCGAGGCCATCTTGAGCCATCTGCTGGAGCACTTGCCGAGCGTGAACTTGCTCCAGGGCTACGGCATGACCGAATGCTCGTCGGTGCTCACGCTTCTGTCGGCTGAGGACCATGTGGCCGGCAGCCCCCGGCTGCGTTCGGTGGGCCGCTCGGTGCTCGGCGTGAACCTCTGCATCCAAGACGAGGACGGCAACGTGCTGCCCACCGGCGAGATCGGAGAGGTGTGCGCCCGAGGCGGCAACTACATGCAGGAGTACTGGAACAAGCCCGAGGCCACCGCAGAGGCGTTCCGGGACGGCTGGTACCACACCGGCGACGCTGGATACCTCGACGAGGAGGGCTACCTGTTCTTGGTGGACCGGGTGAAGGACATGATCGTGTCGGGCGGCGAGAACGTGTACTCCTCGGAGGTGGAGAGCGCCATCTCCACCCATCCCGGTGTGGCCCAAGTGGCGGTGATCGGCATACCCGATCCCACCTGGGGAGAGGCAGTCCACGCCGTGGTGGTTCCCACTCCGGGCCACGAGCTGACCGAAGACGAGGTGTGCGAGCACGCCCGCCAGACCATCGCCGGCTACAAGGTGCCCAAGTCGGTGGAGTTCCGGGCGGAGCCGCTGCCCCTGTCGGGGGCCATGAAGGTGCTCAAGCGGGAGCTGCGGGCGCCGTACTGGGAAGGCCAGGACAAGGGCATCGGGTAGCCCCCAAATCAGTGGCCGGGGCCGCCACCAATCCGAGGGTGGCGCTGGGTAGGCTGCCCGTCATGCAGGTAGATATTCGTCATGCCCCAAGTTTTGCCGTCGCCCGGTGCACCCTCGGCGGTGGCGAGCAGGTCAAAGTCGAGGCCGGTGCCATGTCGGCCCATTCCTCGGGGATGTCGCTCGAGGCCAAGATGGAAGGCGGCGTGCTCAAGGGGCTCAAGCGCAGCGTTCTGGGCGGCGAATCGCTGTTCGTGTCCACCTACACCGCTCCGGCAGAGGGCGGCTGGGTGGATGTGGCCGCCAAGCTGCCCGGAGACCTCCGGGTGATCGAGCTGGACGGCTCGCAGGCTTGGATCATCGAGCGGGGCAACTGGCTGGCCTCTGACGCCTCGGTGGTGATGGACACCAAGTGGGGCGGCTTCAAGTCGCTGGTCGGCGGCGAGGGCGGTTTCATGGCCCACGCTGAGGGCACCGGCAACGTGGTGGTGGCCTCCTACGGGGCCATCGACGTGATCTCGCTGGCCCCGGGCGAGACGGTGGTGGTGGACACCAGTCACATGCTGGCCTTCCCCGACACCGTGAGCTACGAGCTGCGCCGAGCAGTGGAAGGCCGCTCGATCCAGTCGATGAAGTCGGGCGAGGGCTTCGTGTTCCACTTCACCGGTCCCGGCGACATCTTGACCCAGACCCGCAACCAGGCGCAGCTGATCGCCTGGATCAACACCGAGATCGGCTCTCGGGAGTAGTCCCGCAAAGCCCTCTGCTACCGCAGGCAGCAGTCGGCGGGGCAGGGAGCCGGCGGGGGAGCGAGCACCAGATCGGCGATCATCTCCACAAAGGCGGGGTGGGTGCCGACGGTGGGAACCCTGGTAAAGCGCAGTCCCACCGCGTCGGCCCGCTGACGAGCCTCGATGTCGAGGTCGTAGATCACCTCCATGTGATCGGCCACAAAGCCGATCGGCGCCACGATCACCGCGTCGGCCCCTTCGGAGGCCAGCCGTTCGAGCTCGTCGCCAATGTCGGGCTCCAGCCACGGCACCTGGGGCGGGCCGCTGCGGCTCTGGTAGGCCAGGCGCCACTCGCTGGCTCCGGCGCGGGTTGCCACTCGGCGGCATGCCTCGTTGAGCTGGGCGACGTAGGGGGCGGTGGCGGCCATGGACTCGGGAATGCTGTGGGCGGTGAACACCACCGGTGCGGTCGGCTCGCCTTGGCGGGCCGCGGCGAGGCGGTCTGCCTTGGCCGACAGAAAACCCTCCTGGTCCCAGAACGGGGGCAGCTTGTGAATCACCGGTGCGTCGGGGCCGACCGCGGCTCGAGCTCCCTCGATATCCTCGTTGTACTGGCGGCACCCGGAGTAGGAGCCGAAGGCCGAAGTTGCGAATCCCATCGCGCGGCTGATCCCGTCGTCGCGCATCTGGGCCACGGTGTCGGCCAGCATGGGCGACCAGTTCCGGTTGCCCCAATACACGGGAAGCGCCGCCCCCCGCCGGGCCAGCTCATCGGACAGGGCGGCGATCAGATCGCGGTTGTGCTGGTTGATGGGGCTGACCCCCCCGAACAGGTGGTAGTGCTCGGCCACTGCGGCCAAGCGCTTGTCGCTGATGCCCCGCCCCCGGGTCACGTTGCGCAGAAACGGCATCACATCGTCGGGTCCCTCCGGCCCGCCGAACGACACCACCAAGACCGCGTCGATCTCTCGGGCCCCACCGGGTGGGCCGGCGTCGCTTGAGGGGCCAGGGTCGTTTGAAAGGATCGTGGGCATAGTCGATAGATTGAAGGCAGCCGAAAGGGCTTTTGCCGCCCCGCAGGGCAGTGCGGTAAACCCGTTTCGAGGGTAGCCGAACTTGGGAGAGGGTTTGCGGGCTAGAGAACGCAGTCGTTTAGCGGTGCTTCTTGTTGCACTGGCTGCCACCATGGTGGCCACTGGCAGCGTGGCATTCGGCCAAAGCGACAGCGGCGGCAAACGGCCCCAGCCGGTGACGGTTCAGGCGGCCATGCCGCCATGGCGCGATCTGGAGCGAGCCCAGCAAGACCTGGAGGCGGCCATCAGCGCACGCGACACCTTGCAGGCCGCCCTAAGCCGTACGATCGACGAACTGCATCTCGAACTGGGCCGACTGGAGAAACTCGACGACGTGGACACCGGCCGGGAACTGCTCGCCGAAGAGGCGGAGAAGCTGGTGGTACAGGAGTACATGGCGGGGGGCGACGTAGAGGATTTGGTGTTCATCCTGGGCGTTTCCGAGGCCACCGATGCACTGTGGCGGATCGCCCTGCTGTCGGAAGTGTCCGAAATGGTGGACGAGGCCATCGACGCCAAAGAGAACGTGCCGGGAGAGCGGGAGCGCACCGAGGCCCGCGCCCGACGCCTCGACGGCGCCATCCCGTATCTCAACAGCCGCATCACCGAAGCGTCGCGGTCGATACAAGAGGCCGAATGGGTGGTGTACATCGCGGAGATCAACGACATGGCCGAGCGCGAGCGGGTTGAAAACGGGTTCATCGAGCCCACCGAACAGCACTGGTACAACCTCCGCTTCTGCGAGTCCACCGACAACTACCGGGCCGAAAGCGCCAACGGCCTGTTCTACGGGGCCTATCAGTTCGAGCCCCGGACGTGGAGAACGGTGGGCGGAACCGGGAATCCGGCCCACGCGCCCCCCGAGGAGCAGGATGCCCGAGCCCGTCTGCTCTACGCCCGCAGGGGCGACCAGCCGTGGCCCCGCGACTTCTGCGGTCGGTGGCTCCCCCGCAACTAGGTTCGTTGGCCGATGAAGCTGTGTCCCCGCAACTAGGTTCGTTGGCCGATGAAGCTGTGGGTGGCGCTGTTGCTGGCCGACTGCGTGCTCGTGGGCGTCGGTCTCACTTATCTGACGGCGCTGAAGCTCCGCATCGAGGAGCGGGTGGCCTACGGCGCGGTTATCGGGTTCATGGCGGTCACTATGGTGGGCTACGCCGCGGGCTGGGCGGCCGGTGGCCTGAGCGGCGGGGTGGTGGCCGGTGCAGCGCTGGTGGCCACGGCCATCTCGGTGGCCGGCTGGTGGACGGGCGTCAAACAGATCGGCATCGAGTGCCGGGACTTCCGCCGACGCCTGATGCGGCCCATCTCCCGCCCCGAGAATCCGGCCCCGCTGTTGATTCTGAGCGCCCCGGCCTGGGCGCTCACCGTGTGGATCTTGAGTCGGG
Source organism: Acidimicrobiia bacterium (assembly GCA_022827725.1). Lineage (GTDB taxonomy): Bacteria > Actinomycetota > Acidimicrobiia > Acidimicrobiales > Bin134 > Poriferisocius. The sequence continues at coordinate 36,675 of JAJEIJ010000053.1, read as the reverse complement.
CCTATGTGCCCGACGGCTCGGGAGGCGTGCTGGCCGGCCACCTCTCCTCGTGGACCGACTGGCAGGCCCACCTCACCTACGCCTCGTCGTTCGCCCACGCCGAGAACTTCCCCCCCGAGCTGCCCACTGCAATCGGGGTGGAACGGCTGCCCTACCACTTCGGCATCGACTTCTTCGCCGCCATGCTCGGCCGGGCCGGGTTGAGCGCCTTCGGCGGCATGGAGGTTTCGTCGGGATATCTGGCCTTCGCCTTCGTGCCGGTGCTGTATCTGGCCGGCGTGAGGCTGTTCGCCAGCCGGGCAGTGGGGGTGCTCGCCGTGCTGGTGTTCACCCTGTTCGGGGGGCTGGGATGGCTCCGGTTCTTCGGCGATGTGGCCGACCACGGCTGGGGCGCGGTCTGGAACCTGCCCACCGACTACACCCGCCACCACGCGGGCAACATCCTGATGGAGAACGCGGTCACCGGGAACCTCTTCCCCCAGCGCCCGACCCTGGCCGGATTCTCGCTGCTTCTGATCGCCGTGGTGCTCATGAGAGAGGCCCACAAGACGGGCTCGCGTCGGCTGTTCGCCCTTGCCGGTGTGATGGTGGGCCTTATGCCCATATTCCACGTGTACTCCTTCGGGGTGGCGCTGGGGTTGGGTTTGATCTGGGCGGTGCTGGACCGCCGGTGGCAATGGCTGCTGTTCGCCATTCCGGCGGTGGCGTTCTCGGTGCCCGCGGCGTTGTGGATTGAGCCGCTGAACACCGAGATCGTGTGGGAGACCTGGGTGGACGGCCCCTGGATGCAGCCCCCCGGCTACTCGGCCGAGCAAGACAATCTGCTCACCTTCTGGTGGCGCAACGCCGGGGTGTTCTTGGTGTTGATGCTGGCGGCCCAGCTCTGGAAGAACACGCTGCCCAGAGTGCTGCTGTGGGGGTCGATTCCGGTGTGGCTCTGGCTCATCGTGCCCAACTTCGTGCGGGTGGCACCGTCTCATCCGTGGAACAACACCCACTGGTTCGTTCCGGTGATCCTGCTGGGGTCGCTGCTGGTGGCCGCGGTGCTGGTGAGGCTGGCCTCAATCGGCAGGCTCGGGGTGGCCGCGGCCGTGGTGCTTTTCGTCACCCTCACGTTTGCCGGCGCGCTGGACATCTGGAAGGCGGTGGACCCCGAGGTGAACGTGTGGCCCCACCCCATTGCTTCGGGCGACGGGGTGGCCGCGGGGGAGTGGGCCCGAGACGAGACGTCGCCCGACAGCGTGTTTCTGATCGGCTTCGAGCACACCCATCCGGTGCCCGCGCTGAGCGGCCGTCAGACGGTGGTGGGCTTCGCCGGCTGGATCAACGACCTTGGGGTCACCGACTGGTACACCCGCCATCAGGAGGCCCGTACCATGTTGGGCGGTCTTGAGGGAACTGAGGAGCTGTTGAAGAACAACGGAGTGGACTATGTGGTGGTGGGGCCCATAGAGCGTCGGGCCGGGGTGAGCGAGGCGTTCTGGGCGGCTCGGGGTGAGTTGGCGTTCTCCCAGGGCGAGTATGCGATCTACGAGGTTCGCTGAGCAGTGCGAGCCATAATCCGCGAGCGAGGAGTGGCGCTGGAGAGCTGGCGTCCGATGGAGTTCTGGCGGCGCCGCCCGGAGACGGCGCTGGCCCTTGTTGTCGGCGCCATGGCGGTGGCCGGGCTGGTGCTGCGGCTGGTTGAGCTGGCCGAGCGGCCCCTCCACCACGACGAGAGCATCGACGCCTGGTACTCGTGGAAGTTCCTCAACAACAGCTATGAGGGGTACGACCCGGTGTACCACGGGCCGCTGCGGTTCTATCTGACCGCCGGGCTCTTCTGGGTGTTCGGGGAATCGCCCACCACCGCCCGCATGGTGGCAGTTCTGGCCGGGGTGGGGATGATCGTTTTGCCGTGGTTCTTGCGCCGATCGCTCGGCCCGGTGGCAACCCTGACCGCCTGTGCGGTGCTGGCCTTCAGCCCCATCGCCCTGTACATGACCCGGCTGGGCCGGGAAGACTCCCTCACTGCGTTCATAACCCTGGCCATGATGGTGGTGATCGTGCGGTTCTTGGACCGGCCCCGGCTGCTGCTGCCCTCGCTGTTCGGGTTCTTGCTGGCCGCGGGCTTCGCGGTCAAAGAGACCACCTTCATCGTGGTGTTCATCTTCGGCGGCTTCTTCTTGGCCCTGCTGGCCGAGCAGGCGGCCCGGCAGGCCCGAGCCGAAAGCGCTGAGCCGCCCCCGGGCAACTTCGCCGGAGACCTAGAGGGGCAGCGCCGCGGACTCGCCGGGTGGTCGTGGATGCTGCCCGCGGGGCTGGTGCCCATGGGCGTCGCCTTCGGGTTCAGCGGCTACTACGACGTGGAGGTGTTCCTCACCTTGGGCATCTACGGGGTGCTCATGGTGATGGTCGTGCTCATGCTGGCCAGCCCCCATTCGATATGGGAGCTCCCGGTGGTGCGAGCCGTTAGGCGCGTGCCCGGTTGGGGGTGGGTGCTGGCCGCTGCGGTGTTCCTGTTGTTCTTCGCCCTGTGGTTCACAGAGTTCTTCCGACACCCCGAGGGCTTTGCCGACGGCTTCACCGAGGGCATCACCTACTGGCGGGGCGAACAGGACACCAACCGGGGCAGCGAGCCCTGGCACTACTACCTGTACACCATCCCGCTCTATGAGTACTTGGTGTGCATCCTGGCGGTGGTCGGCACGGTCCACGTGTTCCGCAATCCCACCTTTGTGGGCAAGTTCATGGTGTGGACCGCGGTGGCCAGCTGGTTCTCATACTCCTGGGCCAGCGAGCGGTTTCCCTGGCTGGCGCTGCACATCGTGGTGCCCATGGCCGTTCTGGCCGGCTACGGCGTGGCGGTGCTGTGGCGGGCTCGGAGCAAGTTCTGGATGCTGCCGGTGTGGGCAGTGGTGGCCGGGCTGGTGGCCACCACGCTGTTCTTCGGGTGGAGAACCAACTATGTGAACCAGCGCGACCCGCGGGAGCTGTTGACCCAGGTCCACACCACCCACGACTACGTGAACACCGTGCATCGCATCGAAGCGCTCAACGCGTACAGCCGGTCGATTGGCGAGGGGCCGGTGACGGTGGCGGTGGACACCGCAATCTCAGTGCCCAACCTGTGGTACCTCCGGGATTACGAGGGGCTCCAATGGACCGACAGCGCATCGGCGCAGCACGCCTCCGCCGATTTCGTGCTCGCCCTGGCCGAGAGCAACATCGCCGCCTCAGCTCCCGATCTGGCCAACCACCGCACCACCCGCATGCCGCTTCGCGACTGGTGGGCGCCCCAGTTCGAGTCGTACCACGACGGCTGGTTCTCGGGCTGGGCCCAGTGGATGGTGGATCGAGAAGTGTGGAACCCCGCCACGCTGGGCAGCACCGACTTCGACTTGTCGGTAAGTCCCCGAGCGCTTGATCTTGAAGCCCGGATGGCCGCAGCCGGGCGATAGGCGGCTACGAGACGTAGGCCAAGGCCAGCACCACCCGCTCGCCCAGATCGCGGTCGCCGGTCAAGGTCACCAGTCCGGCGGCTAACGCGCCGGCGGGGTCGGTGCGTCCGCAGCACAGGGCGTTGTAGGTGTCAACATCGGTGTGCACGGTTGCGGTGGGGTTGTCGGCCGGTGCTGACGGCTTGGCTCGGCCGTCGGTCACCGCCACGCCCCGGGGGCCGTCGTCGTCGCCGTCGATGGTGAACACCACCGTGCTGCCCTCGGGGGCGCCCGCCTTCTTGCCCACCACATAGCCCATGTTGCGGGCGTGCCAGTCGAGGCAGTGCTGCACCACCGGGCCGCTCAGGTGGCCGGGGATGCCCAGCGCCCGGCGCATGTCCTGCTCGTGGGCCCAGCAGTCGAACACCCGGATGTGCATGAACGTGCGGTACGGGGCGTCGCCGATGGGGGTGAAGCCCACCTCGTCCCACTTCTCGGCGGGCATGGTGCGCAGCATCTCCAGGCGGCGGGCGCAGATGTCGCTCATCTCGGCCAGCACCTCGGCGCCGGGCCGGGACCGGCGGGGGGCAATCTGGCCCTCGTTGAAGGCGGCGATGCCCTCTAGTCCGCCCTCGGTGGCGGGGGGCTCGGGGCTCTCGCCGGCCAGCATCAGCTCCAGGCCCACTATGTGGCTCACCTGATCGCGCACCGACCAGCCGGGGCACTCGGTGGGGGTGTCCCACTGCTCCTCGCTCAAGTCGGCGCCGAGCTGGGCGATGGAATCCCACACCTCTTCGAGCAGTTCGACAACTGGATCGCTCATGCTTGCTGTCCTTCTGTATTGAGGCCTTCTGTATTGAGGCTGTCGCCCATCACGTCAACCCGACGGTGAACGAGCGGGTGTCTTGGTCGAGAATTTCCCGCACCGACTCGGCCACCGGTCCTCGGATCAAGCGCCGGGTGCCGGCGAAGGCCTTCAGCGCAAGGCCCTCAGCCAGCCCAGCGGCTTCAGACATTGCCGCCCCCTCCAGTTCGTCTTCGGGCACCACCCAGTCCAAGTAACCGACGTCGACGGCTTCGGCTGGGGAGTAGAGCCGGGCCAGCAATGTCGACGAGTGGACATGGCGAGGCGACAGCCGGTCGCGGGCCAGCGTGATCACCGACGAGGGCAGCACCATCCCGATGGCGGTCTCGTTGAGCCCGACCTTGGTGGGCGTGTCGGCGCCTATGCGCACATCGCAGCACATCAGCCAGATGGCCCCAGCGGCCAATGCGTGACCGGTGCAGCCGGTTACCACTGGGATGGGGAACTCGTACAGCCGTACGAACAGGTCCATCCCCGCCCGGAATAGATTGCTGGCCGCCTCTGGGCTCGACTGCATCACCTTCAAGTCGAACCCCGCGGAGAACTTGCCGGGACGGCCGATCATGACGACGGCTTTGGCCTCGCTCTCAGCCCGGTCCAAACACTCCTGAAGGGCGGCGATGACCTCGTGGGACAAGACATTCACTTTGCCGTCATCCAACCGGACCACGGCGACATCGCCGGCTGGTTCATAGCGGACAAATGGGCTGGATGTCTCGGACATGGGCGATGAGAATATCGCGACGGTGCTCGGTACCATCATCGACTGTGCCGACAGCCATCTCCGCCCGGGGGCTGCGCCGAACCTACGGCGAGGTGGTGGCGGTTGACTCGCTCGACCTTGAAGTAGCCGCGGGGGAGATCTACGGATTTCTGGGGCCCAACGGCGCGGGCAAGTCCACCGCGGTGCGGATGCTGTGTACGTTGGCGTCGATGACCGCGGGAGCGGCCTCGGTGGCGGGCCACGATGTGGCCACCGAGGGCGACAAGGTGCGCCTCAGCATCGGGGTGGCCCTCCAGGATGCCGCCCTCGACGGCAAGCTCACCGGCCGAGAGACGCTTACGCTGCAAGGCCGCTACTACGGGTTGGACCGGGATGCCGTCGTCACCCGCATCGAGGAGCTGGCCCCCCTGCTGGAGATGGATGCCATCGACCGGCGGGTGTCCACCTACTCGGGGGGAATGAAGCGCCGTTTGGATTTGGCCGCAGCGCTGATGCACAACCCCGAAGTGCTGTTTCTCGACGAGCCCACCACCGGCCTCGACCCCATCAGCCGGGCAGTGGTGTGGGAGCAGGTCCGGAGTTTGAACCGAGACCTGGGCATGACCATCTTCCTCACCACTCAATACCTGGAGGAGGCCGACGCGCTCACCCACCGGGTGGGCATTTTGAACCATGGCCTGCTGGTGGCCGAGGGCGCGCCCGACGAGCTCAAGCGAACGGTGGGCTCCGACGTGGTGGTGGCCCGGGTGGCCGCCAATCCCGACCTGGCCGCTCAGGCCATCGGCCAAGTGCCGGGCATCAGCCATATCGAGGTGTACGGCAACGAGGTGAGTGCGGCCACCGGCGACGGCGCCTCGGTGATCAGCCCGGTGGCGGTGGCCTTGTCGGCCGCCGGGGTGGAGGTGACTGATCTGTCGATCCATCCCACCACGCTCGACGACGTGTTCTTGGAGCTCACCGGCGCCCGGATCGAGGTCGAGGAATGAGCGAGACAGTCCTCTTCAGGCCGTCCGGTGGCGAGGTCATCCGAGCCCGACCTTCGGGGTTCCTCGGCGACATGGCCTCGGTGGCCAGCCGGGCCTTGCGGCTGCTGCCCCGAGACTTGGAGGCGATCATCCCCGCCATGTTGATCCCCCTGTTCTTCCTGGTGGTGACCATCGGGGCCATCCAGAACCTGGCCGGAGACGTGGTCTCCGATATCGACTACAAGGCCTTCCAGCTGCCGGTGGCCATCATGACCGCGGTCACCGGCATGTCCCGGGCCAACTCGCTGGTGATCGACATCTCCGAGGGCTACTTCGACCGCCTCCTGATGACCCCGGTGAATCGCTACGCCCTGCTATTGGGGCTAATGGTGGCAGACTTCACGCTGTTCGTGGTCATGGCCATACCGGTGATCGCGCTGGGCTTCGCCATCGGGGTGAGCTTCGGCGCCACCGGAGTGGTGGGTCTGCTGGTGTTCGTGCTGTTCGGGGCGCTCTGGGGGCTGGCCTTCACCGGATTCCCCTATGCCATAGCGCTGCGCACCGGGAATCCCGCCGCGGTCAACTCCAGCTTCCTGCTGTTCTTCCCCTTCATGTTCTTGACCACCGCCTGGGTGAGCCGCGATGTGATGACCGACTGGCTGGCCGCCATCACCTGGTTCAACCCCATGACCTACGCCCTGGAGGGCATGCGCTCGCTGTTCTCCGGCTGGGACGGCTGGGCGCTGGGGAGAGCCCTGCTGGCTATTGGCGTGGTGGGGATTCTGGCCCAATCACTGGCCTTCCGGTCGCTGCGGGGCCGCATCCGCCGCGGCTGATTTCTCGCTTGATTCAGCGGCTCAGGCCATGGTGGGCGGGGTGAGGCTCGGGTAGGCTGGTGACCGTGAGCGAAACTGTGGAAGCCCAACTGTTCGAGGTCACCGAAGCAGCCATTGAGAAGGTGCTCGAAATCCGGTCGAACGAGGACGACCCCGAAGCCCTCGGTCTGCGCATCGAGATCACCGGCACCAGCGGCGCCGATTACACCTACGACCTGGCGTTCGAGGAGGTGGCCGACTGCACCGATGGCCACCGCCACTTCACTTCCGATGGCCTCACCGTGATGATCCCCGAGGAGTCGGTGGAGAACCTGACCGGCGCCACCCTGGATCTGCCCAACAACCCCATGCAGGGCGGACTGGTGATCCGCAACCCCAACAAGCCCGATCTGCTGGCCGGGGCCGACCTGGAGCTCTCCGGCACGATCCCCGAGCAGCTCCAGCAGCTCCTCGACCAGCACATCAATCCCTCGCTGGCCTCCCACGGCGGGTTCGCCAACCTGCTCGGGGTGGAGGGGCACACCGCCTACATCACCATGGGCGGCGGCTGCCAGGGATGCGCCATGAGCGCGGCAACCCTGCGAGAGGGGATCACGGTGATGATCACCGAGGCCATCCCCGAGATCACCGAAGTGGTGGACGCCACCGATCACGAAGCCGGCGACAACCCCTACTTCGCCCGGGCCTGAGCCCTCCTTCGTCAATCGCCGCATTGGCGGCATAGGCGTTGTCATCGCGGCCTGGCAGCCAACTTATTGGGCTGAATCCCCCTGCCATGTCGTCGTTGTCATCGCGGCCTGGAAGAATGGCCCCATGCTTGATCTGTTGATTCGCGGGGGCACTGTTGTCGACGGGACTGGGGCCGTGTCGGCTGTGGCCGATGTGGCCGTTTCGGATGGACGGGTGGCCGCTGTCGAGAGCCGAATCGACGCTGATGCCGCTGAGGTGATCGATGCCGAGGGCCGCTATGTGACCCCCGGGTTTGTGGACGTCCACACCCACTACGACGGGCAGGCCACCTGGGATCCGATCATGGCCCCCTCGGCTTGGCACGGGGTGACCACGGTGGTGATGGGCAACTGCGGGGTGGGGTTCGCCCCCGCCGACCCCAGCCGCCACGACTGGCTGATCGAGCTGATGGAGGGAGTGGAGGACATCCCCGGCGCAGCCCTCCATGAGGGGATCACCTGGCGGTGGGAGACCTTTCCCGAGTACCTCGACGAACTGGAGCGGATGGGGCGCACCATCGACGTGGCCGCCCAGGTGCCCCACGGAGCGGTGCGGGCCTATGTGATGGGAGAGCGGGGGGCCACCACCGAATCGGCCACCGCCGCGGAGCTGGCCGAGATGGCCCGCATCGTGGGCGAGGGGACGCAGGCCGGCGCGGTGGCGTTCTCCACCAACCGGCTGCCCATGCATACCTCCCTGTCGGGGGTGCCGGTGCCGGGAACCTTCGCCGACCACGAGGAGCTGGGCGCCATGATGAGCGCGCTCGACGGCCAGTCTCTAGTGGAGGTAGTGCCGGCTGGCTCGATGGGCGAGGATCCCGACGCCTCCATCCGCGAGGTGGAGCTCTACCGGCGCCTCAGCCTGGAGACCGGCCGGGCCATCACCTTCACCATGGTCCAAGTACACGTCAATCCCGGCCAATGGCGCGAGCAGATGGGCATCGTGGAGCGGGCCAACGCCGAAGGGGCCAAGCTGGTGCCCCAGGTGCAAGGCCGCCCCGGCGGGCTGCTGGCCGGCTGGGACCAGTTCAACCCGTTCGCCAAGCGGTCTGCCTATCAACCGCTCGACCGGTTGCCGCTGGAGGAGCGGCTCGTCGAGCTTCGCCGCCCAGAAGTTCGGGCCGCCATCTTGGCCGAGGACATCCCGGGCGATCCGGCCATGGGCATCCTGCGCCACTCCCTGCACGCCACATTCCCGTTCGACGGCGGGCCGGTGTTCGAGCCCGACCCGTCGGAGTCGGTGGCCGCCATGGCCGAGAAGACCGGTGCCGACGTATTCGGGCTGGTCTACGACCTGATGTGCGAGCGGGGGATGCTCCAGGTGTTCTTCACCGGCTATCGCCACGGCGATCTAGAGGATCTGCGGGAGATGATGGTGCACCCCATGACCGTGGTCGGTTTGGCCGACGGCGGGGCCCATTGCAGCGTGATCTCCGACGCCAGCCTGCCCACCTACATGCTCCAGCACTGGGTGCGCGACCGGCAGCGAGGGCCGAAGCTCTCCATCGCCGAGACGGTGAAGATGCTCACCTCCGAACCAGCTGAGCTATACGGCTTCGACGATCGGGGCGTACTGGCCACCGGCAAACGGGCCGACATCAACGTGATCGACCTCGACGCCATGCGCCTGCATCTGCCCGAGGTAGTGGGCGATCTGCCCACCGGGGCCCGCCGCCTGCTGCAATCGGCCGACGGCTACGACGCCACCGTCTGCGCCGGCCAGGTGACCTTCCGAAACGGCCAGCCCACCGGCAACCGTCCTGGCACTCTCATCCGCAGCTAGCGGACCGCATCCACTGCGCTAGGTCGGGGGATGCCATGAGAGGACCGGAGTGCCTGGGCCGAAGCGCTCTGGTCGAAGTGGGGCAGCCGGCACCGGAGGAGTGGAGCGATTGCCGTCGGCTCGCGGTTCAAACTGGCGCATTCAATCCTGAGGTGGGGCGGGAGCTGAGGCGGGCCTGGGTGGAGCGCACTCCGCTGGTGGTCGAGCTGGACGGCGAGCTGCCACCGCCCGAGCCGGTGATGCACGCCCAGTGGTGGGAGCTCAAGCCGGGTCTGACCATGCCTGCTGAGGTGCTCCGCCATCTGCTGACGGCCAACGCGGTGGATTGGCGCGTCCCTGAACGACCCCGGTTTGAGCCGCAAGAGCGAGCCCTGTCTTTGGGGGCCCGTCCCGCGGAAGCTGGCGAGCCAGGAGATGTGGTGACCGATTCCGGCCCGGTGTGGTGCGATGGGGGGCCGTTCGACGTGTTCACCAGCGAGGTGCTGGGCGGCAGACACGCTACCGGCGGGGCGGCTGGCGAGGAGCTTGGTGCCGGGTTGGTCTCCGCGGTGAATCTGGCAGTGGGCAGCCTGAAAGCGCTCAGCCCGGCCGTACCCCGGGCCGATCTTGCCGATGACCAGCGTGCCGCGGTCGGCCACCTGGGAGGAGCGGCCAACATTGTGGCGCCAGCCGGGTCGGGCAAGACTCGGGTGCTCACCGAGCGAGCCCGGTACTTGGTGCGCGACCTCGGGGTAGACCCAAGAGCCGTCTGCTTGGTGGCGTTCAACGTGCGGGCCCGAGCCGAGATGCAGGAGCGCACCTCCGATCTACCGGGCTTGGAGGTGCGTACGCTGAACAGCCTGGCGCTGGCCATCTGCAACGGCACTGGGCCGTTTGCCCGACCCCGAGACCACGGTCGGGTGGAGGTGGTGGACGAGAGGCAAGTGCGGGATCTGCTCGGCGAGATAGTGCCCCGCAAACGGCGGGCTATGACCGATCAGCTCGCCCCCTGGATTGAGGCGCTGGGCGCTTCCCGCCTGGGTTTGCGCGATCCCGCCGAGGTGGAGCGCGATTTCCATCCCGATGTTCCCGACTTCTCCGAAACCGCCCCCCACTATGTGAGCCTGCTTGACACGGAGGGCCTGGTGGACTTCGACCAGCAGATCATGCGGGCTATCGACATCTTGCTGAGCGACCCCGCCGCCCGGGCCGCGGCCCGGCGCACCTGCGGCATTCTTCTGGTGGACGAATTCCAAGACCTCACCCCCGCGCACCTCCTGTTGGTACGGCTGCTGGCCGGGCCGAGGGCCGATGTGTTCGGCGTGGGCGACGACGACCAGACCATTTACGGCTACTCCGGTGCCTCCCCGGAGTGGCTCATCGACTACCACAAGCATTTCCCCGGGGCTGAGCGCCACGAGCTGCACGTCAACTACCGCTGCCCTCCCGAGGTGGTTGACGCAGCCTCGAACCTCCTGTCCCACAACCGCCGCCGCATCGACAAACAGATCACTGCGGCGCCGAGCGAGGATCGACAAGACGAAGGCGACTCCGGTTCGGCCATCACTGTCGAGACGGCAGACGACGGAGCGCCGGTGCTGCGTCGGACGATCGAGTCGCTCCTCGATGGCGGTGCCGGACACGAGGATGTTGCCGTATTGACCAGGGTCAACAGCACGCTGCTGGTGCCCCAGGTCGTTCTGGGCGACATGGGGGTGCCGTCCAATCAGCCGGTGGGCCGCCTGTTCTTGGAGCGCACCGGGGTGGCCGCCGCCCTGGCCTGGCTCGACATCGCCACCGCCTCCGAGCGCGACCTGCCGGCCCGGGCGCTGTCGGACGCAGCCCGCCGTCCGCCCCGGGGCATCTCCCCCCGAGTCATCGAGTGGATCGCCGAGCAGCAGAGCACCTTGCAGATCAAGGCCCTGGCCGGCCGCATCAAGGACGAGCGGTCGTCCAAGAAGGTGGGCGAGTTCGCCGACGACGTCGAGATGCTGCGGTCAAGATTCAAGAAGGCAGGCGGAGAAGTCACCACCCGATCACTGTTGGAGACGGTGCGAGACGAGATGGGCCTCGGCGGCAGCCTGGACACCCGATTGGACGCATCTCGCCGCTCCGTCGACCGGTCGGCTCATGGCGACGATCTGCGGGCCCTCATCTCGGTGGCCCACCTGCATCCCGACCCGACCGACTTTCGGAGATGGCTGTTCGACCGGCTCGCGGACGGGTTCGAGGGGGAGGGCAGCGGACGCGGTGTCCACTTGGCCACTGTGCACCGGGTGAAGGGTCGGGAATGGCCCCATGTGATCGTCTACGAGGCGTCGAAGGGGCTGATGCCCCACCGCTTGGCCGGCGACCTCGAAGAGGAAAGGCGGGTGTTTCACGTGGCCATCACCCGATGCTCAGAATCGGTCACCCTCATCTGCGGCGACCCGCCTACCGACTTCCAACACGAGCTGGCCTCTCGGTATGAGCCTCCTCCCCAACCCGACCCCGACACCGCAGAAAGCCTGCTGACACCGCCAGTGGTGGTGGCAACGGCCTCATCGCCGAGGGCAAACACCGCAGCCAATCCGACGAAGCGCCCCAAGGCCCAGCCTCCCGCCGACCCGGTGGGCGCGGCGGCGTTCGAGACGCTGAAAGCCTGGCGGCTGAAGCGCAGCCGAGCCGACAACGTGCCCGCCTACGTCGTGTTCAGCAACGCCACCCTCATCGAGCTGGCCACCCATCGCCCCACCACCGATGCGGGACTGCGGGCCATTAGCGGCATCGGCCCCGCCAAGTTGACCGCCTACGGCGAGGCGGTCAAAGAAATCCTCGGCCAGTTCGCTACGCCTTGACGGCCAGCGCCTCGCGGGCCGTCTCCGCTATGCCGGCGGCGTCGAGGCCGCAATCGGCCAGGATCTGGTCGGGCTTGCCGTGGGGGATGTACTCGTTGGGCACGCCCAGCACCCGGATAGCGGGCACGGCACCCTCGCGGCCCGAGTGGGCCAGTTGGTGGGCCACAGAACTGCCCGCCCCGCCCTCTCGCCAACCGTCCTCAATAGTCACAACCGCCCGATGGCGGGCGGCGTCGGCCAACATGTCCTCGTCTAGAGGCTTGACGCTGCGCACGTCCCACACGGTGGTCGACACGCCGTCGGCCTCCAGCAGTTCGGCAGCTTCTTCTGCCGGGGCCAGCATCTTGCCCACCGATAGCAGGCACACGTCGGCGCCTTCTTTCACCTTGCGACCCGTGAGGCCGAACCCCACTTGGTCTTCGGGCACCGATGGGGCCGCGGTTTTGGCCCACCGTATGGCCACTGGTCCGGTGGTGATTTCCAAGGCGTCGTGCAGCATCTGCTGAAGCTCTTGGTAAGACGAGGGGGCCAGCACAGTCATGCCGGGAATCTTGGTGAGCAGCACCATGTCGAGCACCCCGTGGTGCGACGCCCCGTCGTCGCCGGTGATGCCGGCCCGGTCCAAGCAGAACACCACCGGCTGGTTGTGCAGGCCCACATCGAGGTTCACCTGGTCGATGGCTCGGGTCAAGAATGTGGAGTAGATGGCCACCACCGGGCGGAGCCCGCCCATGGCCATGCCTGCGGCGGCGGTCACGGCATGCTGTTCGGCGATGCCCACGTCGAAGCACCGCTCCGGGAACCGCTCGGCGAACGGCAACAGCCCGGTGGAGTCGGGCATGGCCGCAGTGATGGCCACTAGCTCAGGACGGGCCTCGGCCTCTTTGATCAGCGCAGTGGTGAAAGCCTCGGTGTAGCTGCCCGGCTTGGCGTACGACGTGTCGTGCATGTTCTTGACCGGATCGTTCTCAGCCGGTGCATACCCTCGGCCCTTTTGGGTGAGCACATGCACCAAACACGGCCCCTCGAGATGGGACACCCGGCTGAACACCCGCTCCAACTTGCCCAGGTCGTGGCCGTCGAACGGTCCGAAGTAGCTGATGCCCAACTCGTCGAAGAACGTGCGGGGCTCCACCATCTCCCGCACCGCGGCCTTGGCGGCCCCCACGGTACGGCCGGCCAGATCGCCCACCCAGGGGATGTTCTGAAGAACCTTGCGTACCTGGTTGTCGGTGCGGACATACCGGGGGTCCATCCGCACCCGCAGCAGGCTCTCCGACAGCCGGGAGACGGTGGGGGCATAAGAGCGTCCGTTGTCGTTGAGCACCAGGGTCACATTGCACCCTGAGTGTCCGATGTTGTTGAGCCCCTCGAAGGCCACCCCCCCGGTGAGCGATCCGTCGCCCACCACGGCGATCACCCGCCGCTGTTCGCCACCGGCGGCTTGCTGTGCCGTGGCCAGGCCGTGGGCGTAGCTCAACACGGTGGAGGCGTGGCTGTTCTCGATCCAGTCGTGGGGGGACTCCTCCCGGCTCGGGTATCCCGACAGGCCGCCGGGTTGGCGCAGCGTCTTGAACTGGTCGGTCCGCCCTGTGAGCATTTTGTGTACGTAGGCCTGGTGGCCGGTGTCCCACAGGATGATGTCGCGGGGAGAGTCGAACACCAGATGAAGGGCCAGCGTCAACTCCACAACGCCCAGGTTGGAGCCCAAGTGGCCTCCGGTGGAGTTGACCGTCTCGACGATGAACTCTCGGATCTCCTCCGCAAGCTCGGTTAATTCTTCGTCACCCAGTCGGCGCAGATCAGCGGGACAGGTGACCTTGCGTAAATGATTGGTGTCCATTTCCCTCCCTGCGGGTTGGGCGATCCAGGTTACTCGCGGTCCCGCCACGCGTGGTAGCCCCGCGCCGCCGCCCAGCCCACCCCCAGCGCGCCCAGCCCGCCCACCGCGTCGATCCAATAATGGTTGGCGGTGACCACGATGGCGAACAGGGTGAGCCAGGGGTAGGCAGCGATGGCCCATTTGGCCACCGGGTGCACCAAATGCTTGCGCAACGCCAGATAGCACCACATGGCCCAGGCGAAATGGAGGCTGGGCATGGCGGCGTATTGGTTGGAGAGCGTTTCGGCCGCGCCCGAGGTGAACGACCACAGACCGCCCAACTCGGTCACCGTGTCGACATACCCGGTTTCGGCCAGATCGCCGCCGTAGCGCCCGCCCACCGACAGCAAGCGGGGGGGCATGAGCGGGAACAGGGCGAACCCCACCAGGGCCGAGCCGGTGGTCAAAAGCCCGGTGGTGCGCCAGAACGGGTAGTGCCGGGGGAAGCGCCAGTAGAGCCAGATGAGGGTAAACGCGGTGACCGCGAAGTGGAATAGCCCGTAGAACAGGTTCCAGAACTGGATGAACGCCACCCATCCGATGAACAGGTCTTGGAGGTCGCGCTCGAAATACAGACCGATGCTGCGCTCCCAGTCGATCACCAGCTCCGCGTTGGCCTGCGCTTTACCCGGTTCCACCGCGGCGCTCCCGAACTGGTTGCGCACCCAGGAGTAGATGCCGTAGAAGGCCCCGATGACCGCCAGCTCCAAGTACCAGCGGGGCCGGGTCCGGTTCTTGGACTTACCACCTGGTCGCAGGGTGCCCGACTTCAGCGAGGAGAGCGTCATGGCTCCGGGTGTCAGCGGTGGTCAGCGCTCATGGCGGGAGCGCGAGGCCCGTTGCCAGTGGCGGCCGCCGAAAACCAGTGCCGGCAGCCCCACCAGGCTGCCGGCCACGGTGAGGAAGTAGAGCAGCAGCCCCATGGCAATGGCCCGCTCGTCGATCACGCCCAAGTCGTGGAGGAACAGCACCAAGGCCCCCTCCCGCAGGCCGAGTCCTCCCAGGCCGATGGGCAGCACCTGGATGATGAGCACGGCGGGGATGAACGCCATCAGCTCGGTGGGTCCCAGGCCGTTGATCCCCACCACCTTGGCCGCGCACCCGGCGGCGGCCAGCATTATGGCCTGATAAGCGAAGGCGGTGATCAGCACCCGGCCGGTGTCGCGGGGCTTGGCCCGCAGCTCGTCGATGCCCATGTGCAGCCCGTTCACGAAGCGGACCCACCCGTCGCGCCGGCTGACCCATCGGCCGAACCTCTGATTGCCCACCAGCAGCAGGATCAGTCCGAGTGCCAGCAGGGTGAGGCCGGCGGTGCTGGCTGCCACTCGGGAGGGGGCGCCCAAGCCCCGCAGCTCTTCGTCGAGCGTCAAGCCCAAGAGCGTGAACACCGGCAGCACGATCCAGCCGCTGAGCCGCTCCAGCAGCACCGAGGCGAAGCTGTGGGGGCCGTCGCCGGTGTCGTTGGACAAACGGGATATCCGCAGCACGTCTCCCCCCACCGTGGTGGGTACGAAGTTGGAGATGAACATTCCCGCCATGTAGTGCGAGAACATGCGCCGCGGCTTTACTTTCAGCCCCAGGGCGACGGCCACCTCGTACCACCGGGCGGTGGCCGCCATGTTGCCCATCACGGTGAGCAGGAGCGCGCCGACTAGCCAGAACGGCGTGGCCGAGTTGAAGTCGGGCCATAGTTGGCCGGCGTCGAACGAGGGCAGCCACCAGATCAACAAGAAGAACAGGGCCACACTGATGCCCACCCGGAGCACGATGCTGAGCACCCGGCGGGTGGTGTGCTTCTCAGTCAAGCCCGGGCCCGCAAACGTGTAGGGGTGACTCCGGGCACGCGCCAGCGGTTGAGGCGGCCATCGGGGTCATTCAGTAAAGGCTATTGCCCCGCCGCACCCCTATGGATATTACGGTGAGGCGAATGTCGGGAAAGCAGGTATCGGGTCATGGGGGCGATCAGGTGCTGGCTGCCCTGGCCCCCTTCGGAGTGCAAGAGCTGTTCACCTTGTCGGGGGGCCACATCTTCCCCTTGTACGACGCGGCGGTGAAGCAGGGCGATGTGGTGCTCTACGACGTGCGCCACGAGCAGACTGCGGTGTTCGCGGCCGAGGCGCTGGCCAAGCTGACCCGCCGTCCGGGGGTGGCCGCGGTGACCGCCGGCCCCGGGGTGACCAACTCGGTGAGCGCAGTGACCACAGCCTGGCTCAACGGCGCGCCGCTGGTGGTGCTGGGGGGCCGGGCCCCGGAAGCCCGCTGGGGTTCGGGCTCGCTCCAGGAACTCGACCACGTGCCCATCCTGGCCCCGGTCACCAAGCGCTCGCTCACCGCGGGGGGCGGCGACGATCTGGCCGCCGCCACCTATCGGGCCGTGCAGGCCGCCATGACCCCTCACCGGGGCCCGGTGTTCGTGGACTATCCCATGGACGTGATCTTCTCCGAGGGCTCTGGCACCGTGCCCGACGAGCCCATGCCGGTGGGAGAGGCCCCCGACCCCGACGGGGTGGCTGCGGTGGCCGACATGGTGGCTGCCGCCCGTCGTCCTGCTGTGCTGGTGGGCACCGACGTGTACTGGGACGGCGCCTGGGATGCGCTGCGGGCCTGGGTGGAGGCCCAGCGGCTGCCCGCCTTCGCCAACGGCTTGGGCCGGGGGTGCCTGCCCGCCGATCACGAGCTGTTCTTCAGCCGCACCCGGCGGATGCTGCGTTCCGATGCCGATCTGGTGATTGTGGCCGGCACTCCGCTCGACTTCCGGCTCTCGTTTGGCCGGTTCGGCGATGCCCAGGTGGTGCATCTCACCGACAGCGCGGAGTCGGCGTCGAGCCACGCCCAGCCGGCGGCGACGGTGTCGGGCGATTTAGTCCAGATGCTGGGTGCGCTGGCCGACGGTCCCGCGCCGGCCCACCCCGCTGAGCGCGACCAGTGGGTAGCCCAACTGCGGGACACTGAGGACGCCACTCGGGCCGAGGAGGAGGATCTGCTGACGACGGCGGCCGATCCCATCTTGCCCACCAGGGTGTACGGGGAATTGCGCCAGGTGCTGGATCGGGATGCGGTGGTGATTGGCGACGGCGGCGACTTCGTCTCCTACGCCGGTCGCTTCGTGGACTCTTATCTGCCCGGCCACTGGCTCGATCCCGGTCCCTACGGCTGTTTGGGCACCGGGATGGGCTACGCCATGGCCGCCCGGATAGCCCACCCCGACCGCCAGGTGGTGCTGCTGTTGGGCGACGGGGCGGCCGGGTTCTCGCTGATGGACGCCGACTCGCTGGTGCGCCACAACCTGCCGGTGGCCATCGTGGTGGGCAACAACGGCTGCTGGGGCTTGGAGAAGCATCCCATGCGCCAGATGTACGGCTACGACGTGGCCGCCGACCTCCAAGAGGGGTGCCGCTACGACCAGGTGGTGACCGCCCTGGGCGGGGCCGGGGAAACCGTGGAGCGCCCCGACCACATCGCCCCCGCCCTCAAGCGGGCCCTCGATGCCGGGGTTCCCTACGTGGTGAACGTGATCTGCGATCCCGAACACGCCTACCCCCGCCGCTCCAACCTGGGCTGAGGTCTGCGCTGCCCCTGTTCCCGGTTCACACGGGATGTCGGTAGGCTACGGCGTCGAGGCAAGGGAGAAGCTGTGATCGACGAGTCTGTTGTTTCTGGCACGCTGTCGGAAGCGCTGAAAACCGGGGGCGAGTTCGCCGAGGTCTTTGTGGAGGACCGCCGCTCTTCATCGGCGCTGTTGGACGACGGCAAGGTGGAGGAGCTCACCTCGGGCCGCACCCGGGGGGCGGGAATCCGCGTCGTAGTGGGGGAGACCACCGGGTTCGCCCACACGTCTGATTTGAGCGAGGCCGGTTTGGCCAAAGCGGCTCGGGCCGCGGCGGCGGCCGCCCGAGGCGGCGGAGGCGGCCACCAAGTGGCGGCGCTCAGCCGGGTGGACGCCCCGGCCCCCAACGATGTCGAGGTGCTGCCCGAGACCGTGGCCAAGGCCACCAAGGTGGAGCTCTTGGGCCGGGCCGACGAGGCCGCCCGAGCAGCGGGATCGGCCATCACCCAGGTGTCGGCCCGCTACGCCGACGGCCGTCGCCGCATCCTGGTGGCCAACAGCGACGGGCTGCTGGCCGGCGACGATCAGGTGCGCACCCGGTTCGCAGTGTCGTGCGTGGCGGTGGGCGACACCGGCATGCAGACCGGATTCGAGAGCGTGGGCCGACCCATCGGTTTTGAGCTGTTCGACGAGTACGAGGTGGACGCATTGGCCGCCACCGCCGCCAACCGGGCGCTCACCAAGCTGGCCGCCCAACCTGCCCCCAGCGGTTCGATGCCGGTGGTGATCGGCCCCGGCGGCGGCGGAGTGCTGTTCCACGAGGCTTGCGGCCACGGGCTCGAAGCCGACCTGGTGGCCAAGCAGGCGTCGGTATTCCGGAACCGGGTGGGTGAGCAGGTAGCCCACCCCGAGGTCACCCTCATCGACGACGGCACCATGGCCCGGGAGTGGGGCGCTTACGCCATCGACGACGAGGGTCGCCCCGCCCAGCGCAACGTGCTTATCGAGAACGGCGTGCTCACCGACTACATGTGGGATCTGCTGCGGGCCCGCAAGGAGGGGCGGGAGAGCTCGGGCAATGGCCGCCGCCAGAGCTACCAGCACCTGCCCATGGTGCGGATGACCAACACCTACCTGGCCAACGGCACCGAGGATCCCGCCGACATCATCGCCGCCACCGACCGGGGGGTGTATGTGGCCCACCTGGGCGGCGGTCAGGTGAACACCGCCACCGGCGACTTCGTGTTCGGAATGAGCGAGGCCTATCTGATCGAGAACGGCGAGATCAGCGCCCCCATCCGGGAGGGCAACCTCATCGGCAACGGCCCCGAGGTGCTTACCGGCATCGAGGCGCTGGGCAACGACTTCGCCATGGGATCACCCGGCACCTGCGGAAAGGACGGCCAAGGCGTCCCGGTGGGCGACGGCACTCCCACGCTGCGGGTGGCGTCGATGACCATCGGCGGAACCGCGGCGTGACCCCCCGCTCACCGCGGCCCGGCATCGACGGGACCGTGGCGTGAATCCCGAGGAACTGTTGGAGATCGCCGAGCGCATCGTGGGCTGGGGGCGCGACGGCGAGCAGGTCGAGGCGGTGGTCGGACACAGCCAGGAGACCGAGGTGCGGGTGTACGAGGGCGAAATCGAGTCGCTCTCGGTGGCCGAGTCGCAGGGCGTGGGCATCCGGGTGATCGCTGACGGCCGCCAGGGGTTCGCCCACGCCGGCACCCTCGATCCCGAAGTGCTGGAGGAGACTCTGGCCGAGGCCCGCGACAACACCGTATTCGGCTCCCCCGACGAGTTCTTCGGCCTGGCCGAGCCCGACGGGGTGGACCCCCCAGTGCTCGATCTCTATCACGAGGCCCTCCTGGAGGTGAGCACCGAGGCCAAGATCGATATGGCCCTGGAGTTGGAGCGGGCGGTAAGGGCCGGCGATCCCCGCATCGTGGGAGTGGAATCGGCCGACTACGGCGACGCGGTGGGCGCCGACGCCATCGCCACCACCACCGGCATCCGCAGCACGGGCCGAGACACCTCCTGCTACCTCACCGCCTACTCGCTGGCCTCGGAGGGCGACGAGACCCAGACCGGCTTCGGGTTCTCGGTGGGCCGTGAGCCCTCCGCTCTCGACGTGGGGGAGGCCGCAACCGACGCGGTGGAGCGGGCCACTCGGATGCTGGGGGCCACCCAGCCCCCCACCGAGCGGGTCACCGTGGTGCTCGACCCGTTCGTCTCCGCCCAGTTCCTGGGCATCATCGGGGGCACCCTGTCGGGCGAGGCGGTGCTCAAGGGCCGTTCGCTGTTCGCCGACCGCCTGGGCGACCAGGTGGCCGCCGCGGGGGTCACCCTGGTGGACGACCCCACCAACCAGGAGGCGTTCACCGCCTCCGACGCCGATGGCGAGGGACTGGCCACCCGGCGCAACCTGCTCATCGGCGACGGCCAGCTCGAGCGGTTCCTGCACAACAGCTACACCGGCCGGCGCTCGGGCACCGCATCCACCGGCTCGGCGGTGCGGGGTTACGCCAGCACCCCCGGCGTGGGCTGCCAGGCGCTGTCGCTGGTGCCCGGCGACCGCTCCCCCCACGAGCTCATTGCCGGAATCGACAACGGGGTGTTGGTGCAGGGAGTGTCGGGGCTGCACTCAGGGGTGAACCCGGTGAGCGGCGACTTCTCCACCGGGGCCGAAGGGCTGCGCATCCGCAACGGCGAGTTGGCCGAGCCGGTGAGGGAGATCACCATCGCCTCCACTCTCCAGCGGATGCTGCTCGATGTGGCTGCGGTGGGGTCCGACCTCACCTGGTTGCCCATGAGCTCGGCCGGGGTCACGCTGGTGGTGGCCGAAGTCACCATGTCCGGGGCATAATCGCTGGTAGGGGCCATGTCGGTCCTGCATGCCATATTGCTGGGCATCGCTCAGGGGCTCACCGAGTTCCTGCCGGTGTCTTCTAGCGGGCACCTCCAGATCATCCCCTGGCTGGCCGACTGGAACGACTTCGAGGGTCGCGACGACCTCGAGAGAGCATTCGATGTGGCCCTCCACCTGGGCACGCTGGTGGGGTTGGTGGCCTGCCTGCGCCGAGAGGTGTGGGCGCTGTTGCGAGACGGGATTGCGGCTGTGGCCCGGCGCCAGGCCCCGATGACCGCCGACGGACGGCTGGGATGGCTGTTGGTGTTGGCCACAGTGCCGGCTGCCGCGGTGGGGGTGGGGCTCCGGTCGGCGATAGACGATGCCGACGATGAGATTTGGCTCACCGCGATCTTGCTGGGCGTCTTCGGCCTCCTGCTGTGGTGGGCCGATCGACGCCAGGGCCAGCGCCACACCGAAGACGTCGGAGTGCGCGATGCCGTGCTGCTGGGGCTGGCCCAGGCCTGCTCGCTTCAGCCGGGGGTGTCGCGCTCGGGGGTGATCATCACCGCCGGACGGCTGCTGCGATACGACCGCGAGGCCGCGGCCCGGCTGGCCATGCTCATGAGCGTGCCGGTGATCGCCGGGGCGGGCGTGTACCTGTTCATCGACATCGGCGGGTGGGGAGGCATCCCCACCGATGCCCGAGCCGCATTCGCCTGGGGCATGGCCGCATCGGCGGTCACCGGGTTCGCCGCGGTGAAGGGGCTGTTGGCCCTGGTGCGCACCCGCAGTTTCGGCCCGTTCGCCGTCTACCGGGTGTTGGTGGCCCTGCTGGTGCTCAGCTTGATCGCCGCATCGGTTCGGTAGAAACCGTCATCCTGGCTGGACAAGAGCCAGGGTGATTGAGCCTTGAACCACGGCCGAGGCCACGGGGAGCAGCTCCTGGTCGGCCACCGCGATGGTGACGGCGTGCTCGGCTCGAGCAGTAACAATGGCGGCGTTGGCCACGATGAGGGTGGCTTGGGTTTGGGCGCCGCTCTCATCGGAGATCGGCAAGGTCACCAGCACATCCACCCGGTCGCCGGGAGCCAGCGGGGGCATGGCGGTGTGGGCGGGAACGGCAACCTCGATGCGATCACCGATGGGGATTCCCCCCAGTCGGGCCGCGGTCACCATATCGCCGACGTGAAGGGCAGTCGAGGCCGCCTCGCTGCCGGTCAAAGCAGAAATTGCATCGGGCGGCAGCATCAGCGCGGGGTATCGGCGGGTCTCGGTGTTCTCCTCGTCCAGCGGTTGTCCGGCCTCAATGGTCTGGGTGGCCACCAATACCGGGGTGAGCTCCCCTAAAGAGGGGCCACCCCCGGCCATCCCGGCAACGGCCGCCACGGCCAAACCGGTTATCGCCGCGGCCCCGGCCACCACCAGCCAATAGCTGCGTCGCCCGCCCGGCAGCCGGGCTAGCAGGGATCCTCGCCACGTCAGGGGTTGGCCGACACTTTCAGCAGATGCGTCCACCGGCGCGCTCCTCCAACCGGTTTCGGAAGGGGGAAGCGTCGCTCAGGTTAGCTGCGGTTTGAGTTGTTGGGAAGGGTCAGGATGAGGACAGCGGTGGCTCGATGTCGTTGGTCTGTGCGGAGCAGTCGGGCAGGTTGTGGGCGATGGCCCGAATGGCGCCGAAGAGCACGGCTCGCATTCGGTCGACGTTTTGGGCGAAGAAGGCGAACACCTCGTCTTGGGTGACCGGCTCGATGTCGGGATCGTCGTCCAGGCCGACGTCGTAGTCGGTGACCAAGGCGGCGGTGGCATAGCAGATGCCCAGCTCGGCGGCGAGGGCGGCCTCGGGGTACTGGGTCATCCCCACCACGTCCCAGCCGTTGTCGCGGAACCAGCGGGACTCGGCCCGAGTGGAGAAGCGGGGCCCCGAGATCACCGTCATGGTGCCCCCGTCGTGGGCGGTCATGCCCTCGGAGCGGGCGGCGCCCAGCAGCGCCTGGCGGAGCTCGTCGCAGTAGGGGTCGGCCAGCGAGACGTGGTTGGTGACGGTGTCGAAGTAGGTGTCGGCCCGGCCCGAGGTGCGGTCGACCAGTTGGTCGCACACCACGATGTGGCCAGGAGCCAGCTCACGACGCAGCGAGCCGCAGGCGCTGGGGCCGAAGATGGCCCGCACTCCCGCTTGGCGCAGAGCCCACAGGTTGGCCCGGTAGTTGACCTTGTGGGCCGGATATCGGTGGCCGGGGCCGTGGCGAGCCAGAAATACCACCTCGATATCGTCTACCAAGCCGATGGTGAGAGGACCCGACGGTGGTCCGAACGCGTCGTCGCCCGGGACTTCTACCGCGTCATCCAGAAGGGAGTAGAGACCGGAGCCGCCGATGACGCCGATCTCGGGCATGGCTGGCGACTAATCGTCGGATGAGCTGGAGGCGGCCTTGGCCGGTTCGCGGCTGGACGACTCCGATGAGCTGCTGTCGGATTTGGCCGCGTCGGACTTCGCCGAGTCCGATCTTTCTTGGCCGTTGGAGCTGTCGCCGTTGGACGACGAGCTGGCCATGGTGGACGACTTCGCTCCTGAGCGGCTGTCGTTTCGGTAGAAGCCGTCGCCCTTGAAGGTGATGCTGGGGACGCTGAATACCTTGGATACCTGGCCTTTGCCGGGCTGGGTACAGGCCGCGGGGCTGGCAATGGAGTCGGCTTGGGGGCAGACGGTGAGGGTGTCCTCGGAGAACGACTGGATGACCTCGAAGCGGGTGCCGCAGGTTTGGCAGCTGTAGTCGTAGGCGGGCACGAGGTTTAAGGATAGGGCTGTGTTTGGTTTCTTGGCTATCTGAGGGGCCTACCATCCTCCGGCAGGCTGGCGGGTCCTGTCCCGGCCCAGCCCGCCGTCCTCGCAGGGCTGCGGGCGGCGGGCGCCCTGAGCCGGGCCACCCCCCAGCCTGCCTATGTTGGGCGCTCGCCTACTTCTTGGGTAGAGAAGAGAAGGGGGGTTGGGCGGGTTCAGTATTGTGGGCGGGTGGACTGGGAATGGGTTTTGGTCCCGGTTGGGTATTTGTGGGGGACGTTTCCTGGCGCGCTTTTGGTGGGGAGGTATACGGGGCACGATCCGACTCGGGAGGGGTCGAATAATCCGGGGGCCAGCAATGTATATCGGGTGGCGGGGCGGTGGCCGGCGGCTTGGGTGCTGCTCAGTGATGTGGGCAAGGGGTTCATTGCTGCTGGGCTGGGCCTGATCTTTGGCGACCAGCTGATAGGGGTGGCGTGCGGGGCGGCGGCCGTGGTGGGTCACATCGTCCCCTTGGGGCGCTACCGCCAGGGGGGCAAGGGGGTGGCCACATTCGGGGGGATGCTTCTGGTCCTTACCCCGGTGGTGGGGGTGATCCTCATCGGAGTGTGGGCGGTGGCTCTGGCCGCAACCAAGCGAGCCGGGGCGGCCTCGTTGGTGGCGGTGGCGGCCGCGCCGGCCGCAGTGGCCATTCAGGGCTGGCCAGCACCGGAGGTCTTGGTGGTGATCGGGGTTGCGGTGGTGGTTCTTGCCCGCCACCATGAGAACATTTGCCGTATGTGGAAGCGAGAAGAACCGGCGCTTTGGTGATGATCCCACTTACTGAGGCTCAGGAGCGGGTGCTGGCCGGGTGCGGCATCCTGGACGAGGTCACCGTGGCCGTTGGCGACGCACAGGGCTTGGTGACCACCGAAACAGTGGTGGCGCCCGAGTTGGTGCCCCCGTTCGACAACACGGCGATGGACGGCTTCGCAGTTCGGTCGGCCGATGTGGCCGATGCGCCGGTGAGTTTGGCTGTCGCGGGCACGATTGCCGCGGGGGTGCCGCCCGACATCACGGTGGGTGCCAGACAGGCTGCCCGCATCATGACCGGTGCCGTCATTCCCCCCGGCGCAGACGCGGTGGTGATGGTGGAACTGACCGAGACCAGCGCTGACGGCGCGGAAGTGACCGTGGCCCAATCGGTGCCCGTGGGCAACCACATCCGCCGGGCCGGCGAGGATCTGACGGTGGGCCAGACGGTGTTCGGTCCGGGAGAGGTGCTCACCCCGGGGCACTTGGGGGTGCTCACCAGCCTCGGCATGTACCAGGTCAAGGTGCGGCCAAAGGCCCGAGTCGGGGTCATGTCCACCGGCGACGAGTTGGTGGAGGGGCCACAGCCGCTGGAGAGGGGCCAAATCCGCGATTCCAACCGGCACACGCTGTTGGCATTGCTGGCTGAGGCCGGATGCGATCCGGTGGACTTGGGAAGCATGGCCGATAACGAGGAAGAGATTTCCGCTGGCCTTCGGGCCGGAGTGGAGAAATGCGACGCCCTTTTGACCTCGGGCGGCGTGAGCATGGGCGACTACGACTACGTGAAGAAGGTGCTCGACGAGATCGGCGACATGTCCTGGATGCAGGTGGCCATCAAGCCGGCCAAGCCCTTGGCCTTCGGTCTGGTAGAGGACATCCCGGTGTTCGGGCTGCCCGGCAACCCGGTGTCATCCATGGTGTCGTTCGAGCTGTTCGCCCGCCCTGGTCTGCGCAAGATGATGGGCCATCCTCCTGGCAGCCGGCACCGCCAGCCGGTGATGGGGCGCGTCGCCGAGCGGCTGGGCCGTCGACCCGATGGCAAGACCCACTTCGCCCGGGTTCGAGTGGACTACGCCGACGGCGAGTTCCTGGCCCGGTCGGCCGGCGGTCAGGGATCGCACCAGCTGTCAGCAATGGCCGCAGCCGATGCCCTGGCCGTGCTGCCCGACGGCGACGGGCTCGATGAGGGCGACCCGGTGTCGCTTTTGATCCTGCGCTAGCTGTCGTCCCAACGAAGCCGGTTTGGCTTTCCACAGTGTGTTCGGCCGCTTATTCGGCCAGAATGGGGGAGTGAGCGTGCCGCTGATTGACGGCTTCGGACGGGTCCACCGAGATCTGCGCATTTCGGTGACCGATCGCTGCAACTTCCGCTGCACGTACTGCATGCCCGCCGACGGCCTCGACTGGCTGCCCCGGGAGGACCTCCTCACCTTCGAGGAGATCGAGCGCATTGCCGCCCTCATGGTGGACCGGTTCGGCATCGACAGCATCCGGCTCACCGGCGGCGAGCCCACCGTGCGGGCCAACCTGCCGGTGCTGGTGGAGAAACTGGCCGCGTTGGGCGTCGATTTGGCCCTCACCACCAACGGCGCCACCTTGGGCCTCTTGGCCGACAAGCTGGTTGCGGCTGGACTGCGGCGCATCAACATCTCTCTCGACTCCCTCCGGGCCGACCGGTTCGAGCAGCTCACCCGGCGCAACGACTTAGACCGGGTGCTCGACGGGATCGACGCCGCCTTGGACGCCGGTTTGAACCCAGTGAAGGTCAACGCGGTGATGATGCGGGGCATCAACGACGACGAGATCACAGACTTCGCCCGATTCGGCCGGGAAAAGGGGGTGGAGGTCCGGTTCATCGAGTTCATGCCCCTCGACGCCGACCTGTCGTGGAGCAACGACAAGGTGGTCACTCTCGACGAGATCGTCTCCACAGTGGGGGAGGTATTCCCGCTGGCTCCGGTGGAGCGCTCCCACTCGCCGGCCGCGGTGTGGCACTACGCCGACGGGCGGGGCTCGTTCGGGGTGATTGCTAGCGTGACCGACGCCTTCTGCGGAAGCTGCGACCGGGTGCGGCTCACCGCCGAGGGTATGTTCCGCAACTGCCTGTTCGCTGTGGACGAGCACGACCTCCGGAAACTCATCCGCTCGGGAGCGAGCGACGACGAGATCGCCGCCGTCATCTCCGATGTGGTGAAGGACAAGTGGGCCGGACACGCCATCAACCAAGTGCACTTCATCCGCCCTGGTCGCTCGATGTCCCAGATCGGGGGCTGACGTGACATGGGGCTTGGTGTGACGAAGGGGCTGAGGTGACCGACGCCGGGTTCACCCACCTGGACCCCCTCGGCCGGGCCCGCATGGTGGACGTTACTCCCAAGGATCCCTCGCACCGCCGGGCCATCGCCCGGGCCAAGGTGTTCATGAGCGCCGACACCGCGTCGGCGGTGGCCCGAGGGGCCATCGGCAAGGGGGATGTGCTGGCGGTGGCCCGCGTGGCGGGCATCCAAGCGGCCAAGCGCACTCCCGAGCTCATCCCGCTGTGCCACCCGCTGCTGGTGGGCGCGGTTCTTGTGAACTTCAGGATCGAGGACACCTACATCGAGATCGAAGCCGAGGTGGAAACGGTCGATCGGACGGGGGTGGAGATGGAGGCCCTCACCGCTTGCTCGGTGGCCGCACTGACCGTCTACGACATGTGCAAGTCGCGGGACAAGGAGATGGTGATCGGCGAGGTTGCCCTGTGGGAGAAGTCGGGTGGACGCTCCGGCCACTACCGCCGCACGGGGAGCGCTGAGGCACCCTACGACGACTGAGCCACCACTGCGAGCAATCGGCGGATACAGGGGGTGGCGTGGGTGGACTTTTTGTAGTAGAACCGTAACAAATGCCAACCTGCCGTAATGTCCGTAGACAGATGGTCACGAAGCGCCCGGTCATCCTTCAAGAGGGGTTGAGGCGCGACTATCCACCATTGAGCGCCCGGTCACGGCTTATCATTAAATCTGCAAGGGACCCCCGAGATTGGTGACATCAGTGTTGCTAATGATCTTGGCAGCCGCTTGGGCTGCCTTTTTGATTCCGCCCCTGATCCGCCGAGCGCGCAACGGCCAGTTCAGGGGCAGGCGTCGTTCATCACAACTCGGTTTTGGCCTTCCCATTCGCTCGGTGCATCCCCGCCTAGCTGAGCGGGGGGCGATGTCGGCGCCGGTGGTCGCTATTCGGCCCAATGTCGCTTTGCCCCCCCGGGTGTACGCTTCTCAGATGGGGTCGAATTCGACTCGGGGCATTCCCCGCACCTCAATTGATGCCCGCCGCCGTCGGCGCTGCATTCTGATGACCCTCATATTCAGTGCGCTGGCCACGTTCGTTTTTGCCGTTTATTTCGGCGGCTTTGCCCTTGTGGTTCATCTGCTGATTGACGCCCTCCTGCTGGGCTACGCCATGATGCTGGTGCAGCACCAGCGCACCCGCGAGGAGCGTCTCAACCCCATCGACGTGGATGCCCCGCAGTCCCGATCTTGGGACGCGGCCTCCGGCGGCCAGCGCTGACCTTTCCTTCGTCCTCTTCCCGCTGATTCCAATCGCGGTTCGGCGCGCGGTCCCCATTAGGCTTGATTCGAAATTTTGGGGCTGTAGCTCAGTTGGCTAGAGCGCCTCGTTCGCAACGAGGAGGCCGGCGGTTCGAGTCCGCTCAGCTCCACATCTCGGTCTGCCGGTAACTTCTCTGCTTATGACCAGTGAATTCGACGTTGCGCTGGAGGGTTTCATTCGGCGGCGCCTTGGGGATGTCGATGGACTGCGAGTGGAGGGCGAGGCTCGAGTCACCGGCGGGCAGTCGAGGGAGAACTGGCCGTTCGACCTGTTCTGGGAAGAGGGCGGGAAGTCGCACCATCGCCGATTGTTCCTTCGACGCGATCCGGTGGGCAGCGTGCTCGAGACCGACCGCGGAGTGGAGTACGAGGTGCTGCGGCGGTTGCACGACCAGCCGGTGCGGGCCCCCGAGGTGGTGTGGCTGGACGCCGACGGATCGGAACTGGGCCGCCCCGCGATGGTTATGACCCGTTATGACGGGCACAACGACCACTACATACTTCAGGGAGAAAGCAGCCAACTCGACGAGGACACCCGGGTCGGCATCGCTTCGCAGATGGTGGACCTGATGATCGAGATCCACGCCCTGGATTGGAAGGACGCCGGACTCAACGATGTGTTGGCCGTGCCCGCCGATCCGGCGGAGGCGGCCATCGACGAATGGGCCGCGGTGATCGAACGCCAGTCGTTGGAGCCTCAGCCGTTGCTGGCCCTGATAGAGCAGTGGCTGCGGCGGAACCGGCCGGACCCTGGTGAGATCACCGTTGTCCACGGTGACATCAAGCCGGGCAACGTGCTGTTCGACGGAGACCAGGTGCAGGTATTGCTGGATTGGGAGACCGTCCACTTGGGAGACCCGGCTGAAGACTTGGGATGGGTGACGAACCCGGTTCGCCGGATTGAGCACCAGATTCCCGGACGCTGGGAGGCGGAAGAACTCCTTTCGGCCTATGAGACTCGCACTGGCCGGACAGTCGACCGAAATGCGGTGCGATTCTGGCAGGTGCTCGCCAACTACAAGCTGGTGGCCATTGTTATGACAGGGGTACGCAGCTTCTGTGACGGTCGCACCCTTCGGGTGTGGGCCGGAGCAGGGCTTTTAGAAAACGTGTTGTTGGCCCAGACCGCGGAGGAGTTGAGATGAGACCCACGCTGAGTGAGCAGATTGAGGGTGCCTGCCAGGTGCTGGTGGAGTTGGCTGCGCCCGAGGTGTCTGACCCCTATGTGCAGGAGCAGATCACCTTCGCGGCCGCCGCCCTGGAGCGGGTCGCGACACGTTGGCCCGAGGTGCTGCCCGACCTGGTGACCGACATCCGGGCGTTGGAAGAGGTCTTGGGCATCGAACCCGCGGAGCTAACCGAAGCCGTGCCCGGGGTGGTCCACTTGGCTGCCGCCGAGGAGTATCACCGAATCCTCCGGGCCCGGCTCACCGATGAGATCATGAGCGGTCCTGTGCCGTCGCCCGCGGTGCGGGCCTACCTGGCCGACTCGACAGAAAGGCTGAAGTAGCCATGCTTGGACCCCTTGATGACACCCTGTGGCACCAGATCGCCGAACCGTTCGAACACGTCGGCACCTCCGACCCCCGGTTCTTCGACCGTTACTGGTTTGCCATCTACGATCCGGCGGGGCAGGCCGCGGTGCAGTTCACCATGGGGTCGTACAACAACATGAATGTGATCGACGGCGGGGTGGTGATGGTACGGGGCGGCACGCAGCACAATCTGCGGGCTTCGCGGGCCCTGCGTCCCCGCTTGGAGCCCGAGGTGGGGCCGATGCGGGTGGAGCCCACGGTCCCGCTGGAGGAGCTGCGGGTGATCTTGGCACCCGGCGAACACTCCATCGCCTGTGATCTGGTGTGGCGGGCCGAGCTGGCCCCTGAGATCGAAAAGCCTCACGTGGAGCGGGAACGGGGCCGGGTGACCCAGGACTACCAGCGGTTCAATCAAGTCGGTGTGGTAAACGGCTGGATCACCGTTGGCGATGAGCGCCTCGAAGTGGCCAACTGGTGGGGAGGTCGGGACCACTCCTGGGGAGTGCGCCCCTCGATGGGCATTCCCGAGCCGGTTACCGGCCCACCCCGACAGCACAGCGAGGCTGGCACGCTGTTCTACTTCCTGTTCTTCTCCACCAATCGCCGGGCCGGCCACGTGCAGATCATGGAGCGGGGCCCCGAGCGGGTATACCTCACCGGGCTCATCCGAGATCGGGACGCCCCCGATGTCGACCGCCACGTGACCCAGGCCGATCTGTCGCTCGAATTCTTCAACGACACCCGGCGGTTCTCTTCGGCCGATATGGCGGTGAGCCTCGACGACAGTCGCTCTTTGCGGCTGGGCTCGGCGCCGCTGGGCTCGGCGGTGGACATGGCCGGACTGGGCTACAGCGGCGGGTGGAACGACGAGCTTGGCCTGGGCGTGTACCGGGGCGAGTCCTACCTAGAGCACGAGATCTGGGACGTGAGCCATCCCGCCGACGTGGTGAGGGCCTCCGGCGAGGTGTTCACCCCGATGCACCGCATCGCCCCGGTTACTGTCACCACCGATGACCCCGACGAGACCGGCACCGGCAGCCTCACCATGATCGCGAACGGTCGCCTCCCCCAATACGGCTTGGACTAAGCCTTCAAGGAGAATCGGGGAGGTTGGTGAAGCCTCGGCCGTCGGCGCGGCGGTACCAGCCCTGGGCGGTCATGGTGCCGCCATCCACCGGGATGGTCTGGCCGGTCATGAAGCGGGACTGGTCGGAAGCCAAGAACAGGGCCACCTCGGCGAAGTCGTCGGGGTTGCCGAAGCGGCGCAGGGGGATATTCCGGGTTACCTGCTCGAGGGGACGCTCCCGCAGCATCTGGTCGAGAGGGGTTTGCAGGGTGACGGCCATGTCGGGAGCGATGGCGTTGACCCTGATGTTCTGGTCGGCCATCTCCAGGGCGATGGATCGGGTGAAGGCGATGATGGCGGCGTTGGACGCCGAGTACACCGCGATTCGGGGCATGGCCCGCATCGCCTCCACCGTGGACACGTTCACGATGGTGCCGCCGCCCCCCTCCACCATGGTGGGCAGGAAGGCATGCGTGCAGCGCAGCACATGGCGAAAGGTGATGTTGATCTGGGCGTCCCAGTCGGCTTCGGTGGTCCTGATGAACTTGCCCGCACCCGGCCGGTAGTCGCCCACGTTGTTCACCAGCACGTCCACCCGGCCGTCGCCGAACTCCACCGCCGCCCGGTGGAACTCGGCCACCACATCGGCGTCGGTGATGTCGCCCACCACCGCAATGGCCCGCCCCCCGGCATCGGTGATGTCGCCCACTGCGGCGCTGGCCAGTTCGGGATCAATGTCGTTGACCACGACGGCGGCGCCCGCTTCGGCGAACAATCGGGAGATTCCGCCCCCGATTCCCCCTCCTCCTCCAGTTACGGCCGCGATCTTGTTGGCTAATGGTGTTGCACTCGGCATGCGGGGTTTCTAGCGCATCCCGTGTAGTGCTGCTCACATCGCGGAGCCGTTTGCGTTGGGCCACCGCCGGAGTCGTTGCCAAGATGTCGGCATGAGGAATCGCTTGAACGGAAGGGTGGCCATAGTCACCGGAGGGGCCAATGGTTTGGGGGAGGCCATCGCCGGCAAGTTTGCTGCCGAAGGCGCAGTGGTGGTGATCGCCGATGTCGATGAGCCGGCCATGGAGCAGGTGGGCGGCGAACTGGGAGTGGAGACCTCCCTCTGCGATGTGTCGGACCGGGCGTCGGTGCAGGCGCTGGTGGACGGGGTGGTGGAGCGCCACGGGCGGCTCGACATCATGGTGGCCAACGCCGGCATCGCCAACTCCCCCAAGTATTTGGACATAGACGACGAGTTCTGGGGCCGGATGATCGACGTGAACCTCACCGGGGTGTTCTTGTGCAACCAGATCGCGGCTCGCCACATGGTGGCGCGAGGCAATGGCGGCGTGTTGTTGAACACCGCGTCCATCCTCGGGGCTGAGGGCAACCCTCAGACGCCGGCGTACGCCGCCTCGAAGGCCGGGGTGATCTC
Source organism: Acidimicrobiia bacterium (assembly GCA_022827725.1). Classification (GTDB taxonomy): domain Bacteria; phylum Actinomycetota; class Acidimicrobiia; order Acidimicrobiales; family Bin134; genus Poriferisocius. The sequence goes on along the minus strand of JAJEIJ010000053.1, from coordinate 5,065 downwards.
GCTGACCCGCAGTGGAGCCATGGCGCTGGGAGAATTCGGCATCCGGGTGAACGCGGTGGGGCCGGGCTACATGAAGACCCGCATGACCGAGGGTTTGCGGGCGGTGCCCGAGTTGGAGAAGTCGTTGGCCGAGATGGTCCCGCTGAACCGATTCGGCGAGGCAAGCGACATCGCCGACGCTGCGGTGTTCTTGGCCAGCGACGAGGCCTCCTACATAACCGGCCACACCCTGTTCGTGGACGGCGGCTGGCTGACCCACCACCTTCCCGCCCGCACCGAGGAGCAGGAGGAGATCCGAGTCCGCGCCCAAGCTGAGGCGGATGCCCGCTAACGCGACCCGGAAGGGGCTGCTAACGGCGGCGGCGGGCCAGATCGAGGTCTTGGTCGGCCAGCTCATTGGCCAGCTCTAGGTAGCGCCGCAGCCGACCCGGGTCCACGTTGCCTGCCACCGCGCAGCCCGGCTCTCCCTGGTGCCAGCAGTCCTCGGCAAAGCGGCACTCGTTGTCTAGGGCGTCGATCTCGGCGTAAGCCGCGGCCAACCCCTCCCACGCATCCCATGGCCCCACAGCCCGGATTCCGGGCGTGTCTACAATCGATCCGCCGCTGGGCAGCGCGATGAGACGCCGGGCGATGGTGGTGTGACGGCCCCGGGCGTCACCCGCCCGCACTTCCTGAGTGGCCTGCACATCGTCGCCGACCAACGCGTTGATCAGCGTCGACTTGCCCACTCCCGACGGTCCCAGCAGCGCCAGAGTGCGGCCCCCCTCCAGCAGGGCGGTCAGATTGTCGAGCCCCTCGCCCCGCAACGCGGCGGTGATCACCACCGTGGCCCCCGGGGCCAGAACAGCGGCCTTGTCGGCGTCCCGCTCGGGATGGCGGCGAAGATCGGCTTTGGCCAAAATCACCGCCACTGCCGCGCCCGACTGCCAGCCGACCACGCAGAAGCGCTCCAGCTGGGCCGGGTTGATGCGCCGGTCGAGGCCGTGTACCACCCCAACGACATCGGCGTTGGCCACCAGCGTTTGGGCCCGGGCGTGCTCGGCTGGATCTCGCCTTACCACCAGCGTGCGTCGCTCCAGCACTTGCTCCACCACGGGGCTGTCGTCGAGGTCGGGAACGACGGTGACCCAGTCGCCGGTCACCGGGGCCACATCGCCTTGGGCTCGAAGGGAGTCGGACGAGACTCGGATCTGGCCCTCGTCGGTAATCACCTCGCACTCACCACGGTCCACCTGCACCACTCGGCCCAGTCGTCCTGCTTGACTCTGGGCCAACTCCCGCCAACGCTGGTCGACGCCCAGGGCCTCCAACGGCGTCATTGGGTGCTGATTAGCGTGAGTGCCATATTCTGGCTCCAAACAGTGGGCGAATGGCCCAAGGGGCGGAAAATCACAATAGCCTTAGTTCCACACCACCGGATGAAGAGCACCGGGGCCACTAACTGATCGGAATCCAGCAATGAGCGAATCCGAAGTTGCCGCATCCGCCGTGCGGCGAGCAGCCATCTCACCATTTCAGGCGATAGCCGCGGGGCTCGTGGCCGCGGGGGCCGCGTTGGGCTTGAGCGAGATCCTGTCGGGGTTGAGCCGCAAGATCCCGTCGCTGGTGGTCTCGGTGGCTGAGGAGATCGTGGACATCACCCCCGGCTTCATTGCCCGATGGTCCATCGACACCCTCGGCAGCGCGCAGAAGCCGGCGTTGGTGTGGGGCATCGTCATCGTGTCGATTCTGCTCGGCGCGGTGTTGGGCTGGCCCTCCCGGAAGCGCTGGTGGGTGATGCCCGCCGGTCTCGTGGTTTTCGCCGTTGTTGGCGGGTGGGCTGCGGCCCGCAACCCCCTGTCCAGCGATGGTTTGGGATGGATGTCGGGTCTGGTGTCGGGTGCCTTCGGGATCGCGGTGTTTCTGAGTCTGTATGTGCTGGCGCGGGCCGCAATTCCATCGGGCGAATCCGAAGAACCTTCGGAAGAGCAGCGGGTGCCTATGGTGGGCCGGGGCCGCTTCAACGACCGGCGTCGCTTTGTCGGAGCGGTGGGCATCATGGCTGGGGCTTCGCTGGCCGGTGGCCTGCTCGGGCGATGGCTTCGGCGGCGCGACACCGTGGAAGGAGCTCGTGAGGGGGTTGCCGAAGCCCTCCAAGGACGCACCATTGCCACACCGACTGCCCGACCCACTCCGGTTCCCACCCAGCAGGCAGGGGCAGAGCCGGTGCAATCAGATGCCACCCCTGAGGCGACGCCGGATGCCACGGCCGAGGCCGGAGCCGATCCGACAGCCGATCCCACCGCTGAGCCCACCCCTTCAGTCACAGCCGAACCAGTAAGGGAGCCTAACTTCGACCATATCGCCGGGATCGCCCCGCTCATCACTCCCAACGAGGACTTCTATCTGATCGACACCGCCCTCTCGTATCCTCAGGTGGACCCGGCGGACTGGTCGCTTCAGATCCACGGCATGGTGGACCGAGAGGTGGAGATCAGCTTCGACGAACTGCTCGACCTTGGCCTGGTTCGAGAGCAAGTGACCCTGTCGTGTGTGTCCAACTCTGTAGGCGGTCGGCTAGTGGGCAATGCCGAATGGGTTGGTGTTCCCCTGGCCAGAGTGCTGGACGAGGCCGGGGTGCAGCCGGGGGCCACGCAGATCGTGGGCCGCTCCATAGATCGGTGGACCTCGGGCTTTCCCACCGAGGTAGCGCTCGACGGCAGGGTGGCAATGGTGGCCGTGCAGATGAACGGCGAGCCGCTTCCCATCTCCCACGGCTTCCCCGCTCGTCTGGTGGTGGCCGGGCTCTACGGCTACGTGTCGGCCACCAAGTGGCTGTCAGACATCGAGCTCACCACCTGGGAGGCGTTCGACGGCTACTGGATTCCCCGCGGCTGGTCGAAAGAGGGGCCGATCAAGACCCAGTCCCGCATCGACGTGCCCCGACGGGGCTCTGTGATCGACCCCGGCCCGACGGCGATTGCCGGCGTGGCCTGGGCGCCCAGTCGGGCCATCGAAAAGGTGGAAGTTCAGGTGGACGAAGAGCCATGGGTGGAGGCTGAGCTCAGCCGGGAGACCACTATCAACTCTTGGCGGCAGTGGATGGTGACGTGGAACGCCACCCCCGGCCGGCACCAAGTGCGAGTGAGGGCCACCGACGGTACCAACACCACCCAGACCCCCGAGATCACCGACCCCGCCCCCGATGGCGCCACCGGCTGGCACACCATCCAAGTAAGGGCGGAGGAGGCCTGATCCTCCTCCGTGCCTCACTTACCCGTCAGTCTTCGGGCTTGCTGAGTTCCTTGATGATGTGTCTGGCCAGTCGTTCGTTGATTTCTCGGTGGCGAGGTACAGGCTGATAAGCACCAGTTGCTGGATTGCGGTACCAGTCGTGTTTTGAGCCGTGCCGAACCAGGACGGCACCTGCCGCTCGGATCCGCTTGACTAGATCAACCCGCTTCATGCCCGGGTGTGGCAATCATGCCAGCGTGAGATCAGTGACTCGGCGTACCCCCGGCAGTTCGCCGCTCGTCAGGTCGGTGTAGAGGTCGCGCAGATGCTGCTTGAGATCGTCCAACGTCTCTCCCTGCGTCCAATAGTCGGGGAACTCTTCCAGGTATCCGAGCCAACATTCGTCCTCTTGCCAGTAGACCATCTTCGTAGTCGTCACGTCTGCCTCTTCCTTCTGCTCGTTGGCTCGCACTTCCACACGGGCCCCCATCCCCTCGGTGTCGCCCACCAGTTCACCGTAGCTAAGGCTAACGGTACCTCCCAATAGGTTGTTCCCAATCGGGAGGCCATCCCCCTACGCTTCTGGAGCAAGAAGGGTCTGTTAGCTACGACCTCCAAGCCATCAAAACGGCTACTCATGTTGATGGTCGCTGTTGGGGGCTAGCCCCAGTGGTCGGCTTGGTACTCGATCATGTCGTCGCCATGGAGTTGCTTTGTGGCGTTGCCGATGCGGACCCAGAACTCAGATGGGAGGCCTCCTCCCTCTGTTGCCTTGGTGAAAACAGGCTTTGCTGAGGCAGCAGCGGTGACGACGCAGACATTGCTATTCGCGTATGGCTCAAATTGGATTCGCACCGTTGCGGCGGTTGGGGCAGACAGGGTGTTGTCCAGGAGTTGACGCAAGAACAGTTCATAGCCATCTGAGTTGCCTTTGCTCCCCAGTGTCCGCATGTCGTCGCCAAGTCCGATCACATTCGCGTCGTCATCGACCCCGATCAAGAGCTTGCCTCCTTCGGCATTGAGGAAGCCGCACACAGTCTTGGCAATGACATGCTCCATCCTTTTGTCTGGCTGGCCGGTGTGCAGGTTGAAGCGAGCGGTGGACTTGAACTCCACGGTCTGCGATTCTCCAGCCGCGATCAGGTCGACCACGGTGGAGGAGGAGTGGTCGTCGCTCTGGCCATCCCACAGGCGTTCAAAGCCATTCCGAGTCGCTCTGGCCATCAACACCCGGCGCTTCTCCAGAAAGTCTGAGTAGTCCAATTGCTCCCAGCCGACAGGGAGCGCGTGCCAATGGATCTGCCTTTGCCGCTGATCTGGGTTCAGACGGCTGGACATTGTCGGCCAGTACTCCATGGGGTCATCAGCCCCGATGTCAGAGTTGTCCGGCCAGTCCAAGAAGGCCATGTTTGCGATGGCATTGACCTGTCGAGTCTCGGTGACTCCCTTGGCATTCAAATGGGCTCTAGGAAACAGGTGATGACGCTCGACGGATCGAGGTGCACTCTCTCCAGGTTTCAGCATGTCCCTCATCTTGAGGTTGCTGAACAGAAGCTCGGCATCGAGCACGTTCAGGGCGGCCCAGTAGGCACAGAGAGCAGGGGACTTGGCTGATGAACTGTCGAGCCTGGCCGGAAGCGATACCTCCCAGTAGTCGTTTGTGAAGTTGGCCTTGATTTGCCGGTCGAGCTCGGCACAGAAGGCTTCAGGATTGTTCGGTTCCAGGGAGTTGATGCGGCCAAGGTCGGCCTCCAAGGCGGTTTCGCTTGATCCCGTATAGCGACCGGTGGTGTGGGCCATGAAGAACCATCGCGCCATCACGGTCTGAAGAGTCGAGACGCTCAGACCAAAG